>BEHK01000015.1 GCA_002898775.1 bacterium HR08
TCCATCCCGATTCTGCGAGGGGCCGGCGCTCAAGTGCGCTCGGCACGTCTTGAGCCGGGAGATGTAGGGCGCGAGCACTTGATGAAAGTGCGGGCTGCCCTGCTCCTCCTCCCCATCGCACGTGAACATGATGTTCAGGGGCAACTTCCCCTCGCACGCGATGATCGCCTCGCAGGCGTTCAGGAACATGCGGTTCGGCCCCTTGGAGTTGATCGCCCCGCGAGCGATGATCACCTCGCCGAAGGGATCCATCTTCACCCGATGGGCCGCCAGCGGCGGCGACGACCACTCCTTCTCGTTGAACGGCTGCGTGTCGTACATCATATAGGTCGAGATCGTCTTGGGCGCGCCCGCATCGTACCACGCCCAGACGCCCGGATTGCCGTCGGTCTTGACCAACTCCGCTTCCTTGCACCCCAGCTCCTTGAACGACTCGCGCATCAGCTCCGCCATCTCCTGAATCCCCATGTTCCAACTGCTCACCGACGGCTGCCGGAGAT
Source organism: bacterium HR08 (assembly GCA_002898775.1). GTDB lineage: Bacteria > Acidobacteriota > Blastocatellia > HR10 > HR10 > HR10. Next base: position 501 of record BEHK01000015.1, read on the forward strand.
CGCGCTGGATCTTGGCGATATGCTCCTCCTTGTGCTTCTCAATGTACTCGTGGATCTTCTTCACGCGCGGCGATTCGAGGATGTCCTCGATGAAGCCGCGCGGCGCCTCCAGGAAATGAAAGAAGTCGGGGGCGACCATCGCCCCCATCATCGCTCGTCCGGTGAGTTCCAGGAATGCCTTCCGCGTCATCTTCATCGTCTCTCCCTCCGTCGCGAGGATGGCCCGAAAAAATCGGGCAGCGGAGCCGTCTCCCGACTGATGAAGGATGAAACAGCTCCCGCTGCCATAACTCCGATCAGGCGACCCCCATCGGCCGCTCACATCCGGTCGAGCGACCGATGGGCCCGCGGATTCAGAACGCATACCGGAACGCCAATCGAAAGACGCGCGGCCCCAAGATGCGCGTCGGCTGCCCGAAGCGCGCGCCCGTCGTCGTCACGACCGCCAGCGGCGTGTTGGCATTGGTCACGTTGAAGAGGTCGAACATCGCCTCGATGCGATGGCGCTCGGCGATCCGAAACCGCTTCATGAAGCGCACGTCCCAGAGGTTCACGTTCGGCAAGCGCAGGCCGGAATCGAAGCCTTCGGCCACGACGGTCACGGTCCGCAACTTCGGGAGCGTCGCGGCGAACGTCCGCTGATAGGGATCGCCTCGCTGGTGCTTGAAGACCGTGCTGAACTGGAATCCCCACGGCAGCTCGTAAATCCCCTGCAGCTTGTAGAGCCACTCCCACGTATGGCGCGCGCTGTTGAGGAGCGCATTGGGATCGGTCGGATATTGATCGTTGATCCCCTCGGTCCAGCCGTTGAGCTTCTCGATCGTGTAGCCGGTGATCAGCATCCAGCGCCGCGACATCCGCTTGAAGACTTCGATCTCGTAGGCCGTGAAGTTGTTCTGATAGGCCGGATTCGTCGCGATGAGAAAGCGGGGGTTCGCCAGCCGCGCCGCGTCATCAATGTCATAGAGTGTGATCTGACGATCGTCCGACGTGCCGACCCGCCCATCGCGCCCCGGATCGGTCACCGTCACCGGCACACTGTAGGCCGAGAACGGGGCATGCAGCGGGAAGCTCGTCCACCGGTTCTTCTCGAACTTCCGTACGACGTTGAAGCGGACCGAGAGATCGCGCACGAGCTCGCGCTCGATCCCCGCCGTGAACTCGTCCGTGTACGGATGCTTGACGTTCGGATCGAGCGTCCGATTCTGCCCGCCGACGACGGCGATGAGCGTCAGCTCATCGGGCGACCAATCCCGATCGCCATTCTTATCGTTCCACGCGAACCGCTTGTAGGTGAGCGTCGAGGGATTCACCGCCGCCACGATATCCGTGCTCGGATTGAAGTAATAGCGCCCATAGCTCAGGCGGATCACCGTCTTCGTGTCGCCGAACAAGTCCCACACGAAGCCGAGTCGTGGGGCGACGCTCGTCCAACTGAGCACGTCGTCGTTCTTCGGGATCACATACTCCTGCTGGAAGCGCCCGGCCGGCTGCTTCTGATCGCGCCAGAAATTGCGGTAGCTATCCAGCCGCATCCCCAGATTGAGGCGGAGATGTCGCCCCACCTCCCATCCGTCTTGCACGAAGAACGAGGTCGTGTGCAGCCCATGGTGGAAGAACCAGGGATAGTTGTACTGGCGAATCTCCACCGGCGTCGCCGTATCGCAGGAGAGATTGGGCGCCACGCCCGTGCAGCCGCGGAACCAATAGACGACATCCCGCGCGTTGCCGGCCCACACCCCATACTCCGTCCGCCGCCGCGCTTCGAACAGGCGCCAGACGCCAAATTTCAAATTATGGCTCCCGCGCAGGAAATCGTCCACGCGCCAGGAGAGATGTCCCTGCCATTGCCACCGCCGCTGCTCGTTCAAGAAGAACGCTCCCTCGGGCGGGCCGATCTGAAAGAGCAAGTTGTTGAAGTCGCGATAGCGCGGCCGATTGCTGTAGGGCCGCTGCGGCCAGTCGTATCCCATGTGCCCCACGTTCACATCCAACAGCACTTTCGGCGTGAGCGTAGAGACCCACTGGATCTTCCCCGCCCAGGACCACGAATCTTGATTCGCGACGGCATCGGGAGAGGTGAACCGATCCGGCGCCGGCGCGAGCCAGTTGCGATAGGGTTGAATCTTGCGCCCCCCTTGCGTGAAGTAGTGGATCGTGTTCTTCGGCGTGAGCTGATAGGTCAGCTTGATCGTCTGGTTCTGCAGGCGCGTGGGGAAGAGATCCTTCTCTCCTTTCGGGGAGACCCAACCGAGCGCGCCCGCGTGATTCCGTTGATCGCGCCAGGAGGCGAACCACCAGAGCTTGTCGCGGATGATCCGTCCACCCGCGTTCGCGTTCCAATCGTTGTAAAGCTTGATCTTCGCCGCGCGCGGGATGCCCATGTCCACGAGCGGGAGCATCACGCCCGTCGGCAGCCGATAGCTCCGCCCTTTCACATTGTCGGAATTCCACCCCTCGCGCTCGTAGTCCACGTAGAAATCGCCGTGAAACTCATTGGTGCCGGTCTTGATGACCGTGTTGATGAAGGTGCCGGGCACGGGCACCTCCGCGCTATTCGATGCCGCCACGATCTGCATCTCCGTGAACGCGCCGTAGTCGTAGTAGAATCCGGCCGCCTCGGAACCTTCCGCCGTGATCACACCATCAATGTTCGGCCAGTTCTGACCACGCGCGCCGTAATTGCGATACGCCGTCTGCGTCCCCGCCGTCGCTCCGCCCACATCGTGCCGACCAATCATGGTGATGCCCGGCGTCATCGCCAGCGTCACCCAGATGTCGCGGGCCGTGGGCAATTCCTTCAACAGCCGCTCCGTGTAGTTCACGCCCACTTGTGTCGCCGAGACGTCCAGGATCGGCGTCTCGCCGACGACGGTCACCGATTCCTCGATGGCCGCGACCTCCAGTTTCACGTTGATCGTGGCCGTGAAGCCCACGCGAACTTCGATGTCCGTTCGGATGAGCGTCTTGAACCCCGACGCCTCGAACTTGAGCGTATAGAGCCCCGGCGGCAAAGCCGTGAACGCGTACGTGCCCAACTCGCTTGTCGTCGTCGTCCGTTCGCCCATCAGCACGGGACTCGTGAGCGTGACCTTCACTCCGGGAACGGGATCGCCCTTCTCATCCGTGACGCGTCCGTTGATGTGACCGGTGATCTCTTGAGCAAACGGAAGAAGGGACGGCACACTGAGGAGAAGAGCGAGGGCGAGACCGAACTGCCTTTTCCTCATGCCTTACCTCCCCCCTTAGTTTGGGCTCAAACGCCGCGCCTTATATATCACATCCCCCGCCGCAGGGCAAGTGGGATTTTTGGGCGAAGGAGCGCCTCGGCGGAGCCCGAACCGGATTGACCCTCGATCTCCCCGTCGGGTAGACTCCGAGCGCCGAGGCTATGTCGAATCGCGCGGCTCGCGTGCGGACAGCGTTGCTCGTCAGCTTCCTGCTCTCGGGATTCTGCAGCCTCCTCTACGAGGTGCTCTGGATGCGCGCGCTCTCGCTGGTGCTGGGCAACACGCTCTTCTCCACGAGCCTCATCCTCGCGGTCTTCATGGGCGGGCTGGCGCTCGGTAGTTACCTGTTCGGGCGATGGACGAAGCGATGGCCTGGTCCCTCAGCGACTCTGCGCGTCTACGCCCTCATGGAGCTCGGCATTGGGCTTTGGGGACTCGCGCTGCTGGGGAGCCGATCTCGGATCGAAGCCGTCCTGGTCTCCTTCGGCCATATATCTCCGCATATCCTCGCATTCGCAGAAGCCCTCATCGGCGCGACGCTTCTGCTCCCTCCCACGATGCTCATGGGCGGGACCTTCCCGGTGTTGAGCGTCTTCTTCGGTCGGGGGCGCGGCGAACGCCTTGGCGGCGAAATCGGCCGATTGTACGCCGTCAACACCCTGGGCGCGGCTCTGGGCAGTTTCAGCAGTGGTTTCCTTCTCATCCCCGCGCTCGGTCTGCACCGATCGCAGACCCTGGCGTCCGCGATCAATCTCTTCGTCGCCCTGATCGCTCTCGTCTGCGCGCGTGCGGTCTCCGCCGAAGACCAAGCGGAGGCTCCCGCCGTCGCCGCGCCTCATGCCGAGAGGCCCTCCGACGGCATGAGGCGTTCTCGATTCCCCTGGCTGCTCCCGCTCGTCATCTTCCTCTCCGGATTCACGGCCCTCCTGTATGAAGTCGCGTACACGCGGGTCCTCGCGCTCTTGCTGGGGCCGACCGTCTACGCCTTCAGCCTCATGCTGACGGCATTCATCTCGGGCCTGGCCCTCGGAAGTCGGTTGCTCGCCTCGCGAAGCGATCGGTGGGGAGAGCGCGCCGATGGCCCCGCGAGGCTCACGGCGTGGCTCGCCAGTTTCTACGCCCTCCTCGGGCTCTCGGTCGCGGCGACGCTCCCCATCCTCAATCGCCTGCCGCTTGTCGTGAGCGAGATCGCGCAGGCGCATGCCGATCATTATGCGCGACTTCAACTGCTGCAGGCGGTGATGATCGCCGGCCTCTTGATCGTCCCCACACTCCTGTCGGGCGCGACGTTCCCCGTGATCGTCAAACTCTCTGTGCGAGAGGAGCGAACGATCGGGAGACACGTGGGTCGGGTCCTGGCCGCCAACACCGCGGGCGCCGTTTCAGGTGCCCTGCTCACGGGCTTCCTCTTCATCCCGAACGTGGGGACCGAACGCACGTTCTGGATCGGCATCGGCCTCAACGCGGGGATCGGTCTGCTCCTCCTCCTTCAGCTCTCGAAGCGATGGAGTCTCCGCTTGGGCCTCGGCATAGGGATCCCCGGACTCTTCCTGCTCATCCTCGCGCTCCTCCCGCGTTGGGATGTCGAGCGGCTCTCGGCCGGACTCTATAAGTATGCGCCATATTACGCCGACGTGGATGCCGACGTCATCGCGCATCGCGGCGACCTGCTCTATTACCGAGAAGGCGCGAGGGCGACCGTCGCGGTCCGCCGCGTGGGAGAAGAGCACCAACTCTCGCTCGATGGGAAAGTGGATGCGAGCGATGGCGGCGCCGATATGCTGACGCAAAAACTGCTCGCGCACCTGCCGCTCCTTCTGGCCGAACGGCCCCGACGCGCGTGCGTCATCGGCCTGGGGAGCGGCGTGACCGCCGGCACGGCTCTCCTGTATCCGCTCGAGCGCGTGGATGTCGTGGAGATCTCCCCTGAAGTCGTGAGCGCGGCTCGGTTCTTTGAACACGTCAACGACCGCGTCCTCGATAACCCCCGCGCGCGTCTGATCCTCGGCGATGCGCGCCGCTACCTCCTGTTCACCCGAGAGACCTACGACGTCATCATCTCCGAGCCTTCGAATCCCTGGATCGCGGGCGTCGGCGCGCTCTTCACCCGCGAATTCTTCCACCTCATGCGGGCGCGCCTGACCGAGCGCGGGCTCGTCTGCCAATGGTTTCACGCATACAACATGCCCCTGTCGGACTTGAAGATGTTGCTGCGGACGTTTCACACCGTCTTCCCGCGGACGTTCCTCTGGGCGCTCAATGAGAACGACCTCCTCCTCATCGGCGCTCAGGACCCGGCTTTCGATCTGGATCTGGATCGCCTCAAGCGGCACTTCTCCCGGGCCGAGGTGAGAGCGGATCTTCACCGGTTGGGCATCGTGGACCTCTATGCCCTGCTCAGCCTCTACGTGATGCACGGCGAGGATCTCGGCCGCTTCGCTCGGGGAGCCCCGCTTCACACGGACGACCATCCCCTTCTGGAATTCTCCAGCCCGCGCGCGATGCACGCGCAGACGAGCCGATCGAACGTGCAGGCGCTTCTGGCATTCCCTCGCACGCTGCCTCCGCCTCGAGCCGTCCAGGACGTGTTGCGGCGCGCGACATGGGAGAGTTTTCAAAACAAAGGGCGCATGTATGAGCGCGCCGAGAGCTTCGCCGAAGCTTTCCGTGAATATCGGCGAGCGATCGAACGCAACCCTCATGCGGCTGAGGCCCTGGCGGGACTGCGCCGCGTCGCGCGCACGCGCCAACACCGCATCGAAGCCGAAGCTCTCTACGCGCGACTGGTGCGAGACGATCCACAGAACCTGGAGGCGCGACTCGCCCTGGCGGCATGGTACGAGGAGGAACGCCGCTACGACGAATGCCTGGCGCTTCTGCGCGAGAGCGTGGAGAAAACGGCCCGCCGAACCTCACGAACACGCGGAGATCTCCGACCCCTGAGCCAATATGCGGCCTGCCTGGCCGGAGCGAACGAGCTGACGACGCTCGAAGAGACATGCCGGAGATGGCTCGCGCTCGATCCGGGAAATGGCCGCGCATTGTTTCACCTGGCCATGATCCGATTTCAACAACGGGAATGGGCAGAAGCGCTGACCTTCGCCCGTCGCAGTGTGGAGGCCGATCCACACGACTTCCAGGCGCGCACGCTTCTAGCGATGATTCACGCCGAGCTGGGGGAGACCACGCGCGCCCGCGCCCTCTTCGAAGAAATCGCGCGGGATCATGCGGATCAGGCGCTGGCCTTCTACAACTACGGACTCTTCCTCCTGAATGTGGGGCAATTTCGCGAGGCCCGCGAGCAATTTCAAAAAGCTCTGGATCGCGATCCTCTGCACCTGGAGAGCTACCTCGGACTGGCGGAGGCCTTCTGGCGCAGCGGTCAGAAACGAGAGGCCCGCGCATGGGCCCGACGCGTCCTGCGCCGCGATCCCCAGAACACCCTCGCGCGCGAAATCCTGCGCGCCTCATAAAGGGCGCCGCCCTCCCCATAGGGACGATCCGTGCCACTCCTCGCTCTCACTCTCAGTCACTCGCATCTGACGACCGGCGATCGCCCAGCTCCGAGGGATCGTGCGCGCAGATGTCTCGGCGGGCTGAGACGAAGGCCTGCGCTCAGATTTTGACACGGCGCTAGGAATCGTCTATAACTCTCACCCTCGAGATCGGTCCTCTCGATGTGGGCTTCATGTTCCGAAGGAGGGAGAAGAACCATGGGAGCCGGAACGCGTGCCCAAGAGTTGCGACAACGCCGGCACCGGAAGCTGAAGCGGCGGAAGCAGCTCTTGCATGAGCTGTTCCAACGGCTCGAGCAAGGGCGCACGCACGAGGAACGCGTGAAGATCGCTCAGGAGTTCTGGCAAAGGATGCGCGGCACGCCCACGCCGCCGCAGTGGACGTCCTCCCTATCCGCATGAGGATGACGCGAACCTGAGAGCGGCGAGCTCTACGCCCGAGCCCAGTTCATGCGGAGGGCTGGCCGCACGCACCCGAGGCGCGCAAGGTGAGGCGTTTGAGCACCATGGTGCCATAGGCTCCGCGCGGAAGCGTGAACAGGAGCACGGCTTTCACGCGGCCCGGATAGAGATCGTCCGGCGCCACCTCCAGCATCTCCAAGCCTTCGGGAAAAAGGAGGACATCGCGCGGGACGGCCTTCAGGTAAGCGCGCCTGAGCTTCCTGAGCGCGAGGGCTTTCTCCGACGCGATCCCCGCGCGCTCCAGAACCCTCCGATAAATATGCTCGGCATAGGGGTCCGGTGGGGAGGCGCCGGGGCCGGGCGTGGGAAGCTTCAGGCCACGCAAGTACTCGAGCGCTTCGCGAGAGAGCGTCAGATAGAAGGCATACCGCGTGACGACACCCCGCACGTCCAGAATCGGGGATGTCCACTCCCGCACGATCTCTCTCACCATCTCGTTCCAGAGGAACGATTGATAGGCCGACAGAATCAAGGCCAGCTCCTCGCGCGGAATGAGATTGATGGCCCCCACATAATCTCCCCCGCGCTGCTGCAGAAAGCGAAAGAGGCGGCGTTCGGTCACCGTCTTCGCCTGCTTCAAGCAGGCGTCCCATTCCCCCCAATGCTCCAGGAAATAGCGCTTGCGCTCCTTGGCCGCTCGTTTCTCTTCCGGATAGCACAGCGTGAGATAAATCTTCAGCGCCTCTTCCCATTGATCCCTCACGAGCTTCTCCGCGATGAACCCGCGCTTTCGATCGTAGGAGCCGAAGCGCTGGTCGTCGAAGTAATTCGGCAGACCGTAGGCCCGCACGGCCTGGAGATTGCGCTCCAGATGCCCGACCTCCTCCGCGCGCATCGCCCGCAGCGTGATGCGGAACTGATTGCCCCGGATGAATTCGGGGGTCATCGGCTCATCCACCCACCCGAGGGCGTGGAGCGCGAACGCCGACTCGGTGAGCGAGAGATCACGTTCATCGCGAATCGTGATGTACTGCGTTGTGAGCGCGTGACGATCCTTGCGCCCTCCGTAGGAGAACGCGTCATAAGGAAGCCCAAACCGTCGCGCCAATCGGCGCAAGAGGTCGGTCGTGTTCCACCCGGCCTTGGTCAGGCGATAGAGCCGATACCGCCCCCGATCCGAGGGGGTGAGATCAACGATCTCCGTGACCTGGAAATCCTCGGGCCGGACCTTGATCTTGTACGCGATCGGCCTCCCCCGGCGTACGAGCGCTTCGGTCACAGGCCGTTTCCCTTCTCCCATCGAGATGGACACCGGCTCATCCGACATCAGCGTTCTTCAATGCACGAACCGAATGTGCTCGACCCGTCCGCGCGCGTCGAAGACGACCTCCAGAGCCTGCCGTTTTCGCCCCGTCAGCGCGGGCCAGCGCCGAAGGAGCGCGCGCGCGATCGCTCGCCCCACGGCATCCAGATCCTCCAGCCGCCCTTCGAATCTCAAGTCGTAGAGGATGACGCGCTGTCGTCCCTCCTCTTGGCGGCGCATCGCCAGAGGGAAGCGAGCGAACCAGCGATACCGCTTCCCTTCGGGCGTCGCCCACGCTCGGACGATGAACGGATCGTCCGTGCGAAACGGCGAAGGATGAACGGCGATGGGACCGAAATCGGCCCGCAGGACTCGAACCGGGATGTCGTACACGCGATCGGGCGTCATGACGATGCCTTTTCGATGAAGGGGCGAGAAGGCGACGGGGATCGCGCCCCTGGTCACGACCGAGAGGCCCTCGGCTTTCGCCCACGCATCCAACCGCCGAAGCGCCATTATCTGCACCCACACGGCGAGTCCCACATACCCCACCAGCAGCATGGCGCCGACCCGATATTCCCATCCCGCTCGCCACGCGCGCCGTCCGAATGCGCGCCGAAGGAGCCATGGCACGCCGAGGATCAGCCACACGTACGGATCAATGATGAACCAGAGGTCGAGACTGAACCGCCGATCGGAGAACGGCTGCAGGATCATCGTCCCGTACGACGTCACCAGATCGAAGACGATGTGCGAACCGATCCCGAGAACACTCGCCAGGTAGCCCGCCCAAAAGCCGAGCGCGACGTCCTCGCGCCCATGGGGGTCGCCGACGACGACCCGACCCTCCGCACCGCGCCACCGCGTGAAGAGCGCGTGCGGAATCCGGTGATAAGCGAGCGCCGCGATGGGAAACCCCAGCAGGACAGCTCCAAGAAGCGAATGCGTGATCCCCCGATGGTTCTGCAGCGACGCCAGCGGATCGCCCGCCCCAAAGAAGATGTCGACATCCGGCAGCACACTGCAGACGGTGGTGAGCACGACGAGATCGCGCCCGCGCGGCTCCGGCACCACCGCCTTCGCGAAAACCCGAGTGATCAGTCCATGTGTGATCGTATCCATCCCGCGGCGCTCACGTGAAAACGTATCGAAGCCTCGCGCTGCGGGCAACCTCAATCGGTGAGCCGATGCCCTCGCGCCCGCGCCACCTGACCGAGAATCCCTCCATCCGCGAACGCGGATGGAGACCATCGCGCACCGACCTCACCACCAGCCGAGCGCTTTCCACCACACCGCTCCGATGCCCAACCAGATCGCCAGATTCACCCAGGAGGCGATCACTCCCAGCCGCCACCACACCGTCTGCGCGACATATCCCGCCCCGAAGTAAATGGGCGCCGGCGTCGTCCCGTAATGCGTGAGCCCGGCCATCACGTTCGAGAGATAAGCGAGCGCGTGCACAGCCAGCGGAGCCGGGGCCCCGGCCGCGAGCACGACGACGAGAAACGGGATGTACATGGCCGTCACATGCGCCGTGATGCTCGCGAACCCATAGTGCGCGTAAAAGTAGATGAGGGCCAGAACAAGCAGCGCTCCCCACCAACTCCATCCGGCCGTCACGGCCGCGGCCACCTCCGCGAACCGGCGCGTGAGATCGGTCTCGCCTAACGCGCCGCCCATGCGCACGAGGCCCCCGTACCAGAGGAAGACATCCCATGCGCCGCGTTCGGAGATGATGTCCTCCCAGCTCAACACGCCACCGAGGAGCAGCAACGCAATCCCCAGCAGCGCGATCACGGCATAGTGAATGCCGTGCCAACTCATCGTCATCCAGAGGGCGGCCACAACGAGGAAGACCAGGAGCATCACCTTTTCCTGACGCGACATCGGCCCCAATCGCTTCAATTCCACTTCGGCGAAAGTCGCCGCTTCAGGCGTGCGCCTCTGTTCCGGTGGGAACAACCGATACACGAGCACAGGGATGAGCGCGAACGAGAGCACGCCGGGCACGATCGCCCCCACGGCCCAACGCGCGTACGAGAGCGAGATGCCCGCCACCTGCTCGGCGAATTTCGCGATCAAGGGGTTGGAGGCTTGACCGGTCAGGAACATCGCGCACACGATGACCTCGCACTGATAGACGAGGACCATGAGGAACGCGCCCAGCCGGCGCGCCGAATCTCCGGGTCGCGAATCGTAGGCTTCGGCCAGGCTCCGCGCGATGGGGAAGAGAATCCCCCCACATCGCGCACCATTGGAAGGGATGATCATCGCCAGCACCATGTCCGTCGCCGCCAGCGCATAGCCCAAGCCGAGCGAATGTCGCCCCACGGCGCGAATGAAGAGGAAGGCGATGCGCCGCCCGAGCCCCGTCTTGATCATCCCGCGCGCGAAGAAGAAGGCCGCCAGTACGAGCCAGACGATGGGGTCCGCATACCCGGCGAGCGCCTCACCGACGGGCATCGTTCCCGTGACGGCGAGCGCGAGCACGCCCAGAAGCACCATAGCCCCGCCCGGCATCGGCTGCGCGATCAACCCCGCGATCGTCGCCAGGAAGATCGCCAGCAGATGCCACGACTCGCGCGCGATCCCTTCGGGCCTGGGCGCGAGCGCCACCCCCACGCCCGTCAGGAAGACCACGCCCCACCGCACGACGGTCGAGGAGATCTCACGATGACGGTCCATCACGCGATGTGCGCGTCGGGGAGGCATGTCAGACGAATGGACATCGGAGGGTGCGAAGAGGATTCACACCACCAAATCCCTCGCGCTCCGCCTCGGGGCTCCCACCGAATCATCCGGCGAGCTTCACCCGCTTCTGCATCTCGTACAGCTCCAGCACCTCGCGCACCGTGTTGGCATCCTCCGGCCGCTTGTCCTCCCGAATCCAGCCGACGACGCGGGGGAAGCGCAACGCATAACCCGGCTCATCGTCGCGCTTGCCGCAGGTGTGGACCGGCGACTTCGTGATCTCATCCGCCAGCACCGTCACGACATAGCGGGGCTCCACCCACACGTCGGGCTCAATGAGCGAATCCACACGCGCGGGACGATGTGACACGCGCGAGCGATCGAGCAGCTCGCGAATCCGCACCCACTCCTCCTCGCTCAATCCGCTCCCGATCTTCGCGATCGTCTTGAACGTGTCGCTCTCCTCATCGTACACGGCTCCGAGCAATGCCCCGATGCCCAGCCGCGCCCGCGATCCGCGCCCGTGGAAGTAGCCGATCAGCACGACATCGAGCGTATCGCTCAATTCGCCTTTGTACGAGCGCTTGAGCTTGATCCAATGGAAGCCGCGCGCGCCCGCTTGATACGGTGCGTCAAGCCGCTTGGCGACGATGCCCTCCAGCCCACGCTCGATGCTCTCTTCGAAGAACCGCTCCACGGCCTTGGGATCCTCGGTGATGATCATCTCGGCGAGCTTGAGCCGATCGCCCGGGCGGATCATGCGCTCCAACGCCGCTCGCCGCCGCTCATATGGCTCCGGCGTATAGTCCATGCCGTCGCTGTAGAGCAGATCGAAGGCGTACAGCACCAGCGGATATTCGCGCGCCATCTCTTCGACCCCGTGCTTGCGCTTGCGCTGAACCGTGACCTGGAAGGGATAGATCTCGCCCGTCTCCTCGTTCACGGCAACGGCCTCGCCCTCGAAGATCGCTTCGCGCGCGGCCACCTGCCGGCGCACCCCCTCGACGATATCCGGGAACATCGGCGTCGTGCGTTCGAGATTTCGAGAGAAGATCTCCACCGCATCCCCCTGCTTGTGCACCTGACAGCGGAACCCGTCAATCTTCACCTCGACGGCGCAGCGTCCGAGCCGCCGGATGATCTCCTCAGCCGTGGGCAACCGCTCGGCCAACGCCATGCGAATCGGATGGCCGACGCGGACCCGAAAGGCGCGAATTCCCTCCAGCCCCTGCCCTCGAAGCGTCCGCGCGACCAATCCGAGATCAGAACAGAGGTTGTAGGCCCGCTCCAACTCCGGCCTCAAGCTCCGATCTCCCGCCACCGCCTTCGAGAGCGCGTCCAGGATCGTGGGATCACCGATCCCCAAGCGCAATCGTCCCATGACGAACCGCGCGATATAGCGCGCTTCCTTCGGCCCGGCTTCCGCCAACAGGTCGCTCAGCCCCTGTATCTTTCGCTCGACGCTCCCTTCGCCCGTCTGCTCCGCAATCTCCATCAAGCGCGTATAGACGGCGAGGACGGTGAGCTTCCCGCGCGCGGACGCCTCCTTCTTCTGTTCGAGCAGCCGCTCGACGACCAGTCCGGGGTCACCCAACTTCTTGTACAACGTCGCCACGCGCCCTTCCTCGACGCCCGTGGCCTTCGCGATGGCGCGCAACACGAGCTTCTCGGCCATCCCGATCTCAATGCCGCGAAAAGGCGGCGCTAACTGCTCTTCCAGCAGATAGACGACCGGAGCGATCTCCTCCACCTCCACCTCGCGAAACAATTCGCTCAAGATGTCGAACATCTCCAATCGCTTGGTCGTCGCTTCGAGTCGCTCGAAATAGTCAACGAGTTTGGCGAATCGCATACGCTCACTGCGGCGCGCTCCTCGTGAATGGAGCCGCGCGCCGCTCGCTCACCTCCTTCCGGGCGAGGATTTCCTCTCACCGATGCCCGCGAACCAAATCGCGAGCATCGCGCCCTCTTCGATGCCCACCGCTCCGAAGCCCCCGCGACCGCAAACGCGCCCGCTTCTCATGGCGCGATCCCCCGGAGCGCGAGGCCCCTATCCGAAGGGCGCCCGATCGCCCTCGCTCTCCGCTCCAAGCCGCCGTCACGCAGGCGAATGCGCGCTCACTTCACGCGCTCGATGATCACCCTCTGAATGAGCACAGGGCGGATCGGTTTGTCCGTCGCATCGCGCGGGACATTGGCGATCCGCCGAGCGACGTCCAACCCCTCGACGACTTCGCCGAAGATCGTATGCTTGCCGTTCAAGTGCGGCGCCGGCGCGACGGTGATGAAGAACTGACTCCCATTGGTGTTCGGCCCGCGATTGGCCATCGCCAAACGGCCCGGTTTGTCGAACTTCAAATTCGGACGAATCTCATCCTCGAACGTATAGCCCGGCGTATACCGACCGGTCGCCGTCGGATCCCCCGATTGGATGATGAAATTCGGGATGACGCGATGAAACATCAAGCCATCGTAAAACCGCTTCTTGATCTTCCGTCCGGTCCGTGGCGAGATGTGCTCCTTCGTCCCCTCCGCCAATCCCACGAAATTGGCGACGGCCTTGGGCGCCTCCTGCTCGAAGAGCCGACACACGATCCGTCCCATGCTCGTCTCGAAGATAGCATATAGACCCGGCGCGCGCCGCGCCGACGATGCGGCGGACCGTTGTTGCCCCCCGATCGAAAGCGCGAGAGCGAGCATCATCCCGATGCTCATGATCCCGAGGTAACAAGCCGGTGTTCTCCTCATAGCCTGCTCCTTGCCGGCGAGCAGCGGCGGGCGAAAAGCGCGCGGTCGCGCTCAAGGGGCGAGCTCGGTGCCATCATTGGAACCGCAACCCCTCGACCACGATCTCAAATCGCGCCAGCTCAGCCTTGGGCGGGACGTTATCCACATTGACCTGAATGACCATGGACTCATTCGGCCCCAAGCTCGGTCTCCGACGCGGGATCGGGAAGGCCGTGCGCTCGGCCACAGGCCGATTCTCCATATCGTAGACGATGGCGCGAACCTGCACCCCCGTGAGCGTGCGCGATCCTCGATTGGTGAGCAAGCCGTAAACGACGACCTGCTTCTGCCCGATGAGATTTTGCGCTTGCGTCGCCTCCTGATTCTCCACGGTCACAAACCGGCGATAGGCTTCAAATTCCGGAGAGCCTGCCGATACAAATCCAGTGAGCCTCGCGCTCGCGGTCCCGGCCGGCCCCGACGTCGGGCGTCGCGCGCTCCAATACAGGATGAGCCCCCCGATCACGGCGAACCCAATGGCCGTGATCAAAAGGACCTGCCATTGTCGCCGCCGCTCCTCTCGCTCCACGTCTGAAGGTGGCGTGAACATACTTCCCCCTCTGTCCCTGTATCTTATACCGCTTCGACCCGTGGAGGACAAGATCAAGAGCGCGGGGGGCTCACTTCCGAAGAGCCCCCGAGGGGGGCGCAAGGGCCATACCCTTTGGTCAGAATCCCCAAGGGGACAGATGCTCGACGCCGAGCAGGCGAAGATAGGCGACGATCTGCCCGCGATGATGCGCCTCGTGCTCGCAGAGGCCGAGGATCACGTCATACAGCGTCACGCGACCGGCGAGCCCGTTCACCGAACGGGCGAGGTCCTCATCCGTGAGCGTTCCCAGCAACTCCAGCGTCTCGCGATGCGTCAACTCAAGGAGCGCCAACTCGGCCATGAGATTCTCGGCCGGACCGGTCGCCTCAATCAGATCCAGATCGCGACGCACGGCCAGAAGCTGCTTCAAATCCCAATGCCCCTTGACGACCTCCTGCCACATCATCTCGGCTTGAGCCAGATGCCGCACCAGTTGCCCCAGCGTGAGCCCCCCTTCGACCGGCCGCCACGTCATCCGATCCGGGGGAATGCGGCGAAGGACCGAGAGCGTCCGCGCCCGAACGCTTCGAACATGAGCCCGAAGGCGCTCGGCCATTCGCCTCATCTCTCCCCCACTCGTCGCCGGAGATGACCCGCCCGAACGGGCTCCCTTCGGCTCCATCACGATTCATCCCGAAATCGCGTGGGCACGCGCGCCGCACACGCGAGCAGAGCTTGAGCCGCGCGCATGTAGCGAAGCAGCAGTGAGAGATCACCGCGAACGCGCAACTTCCCCATCCAGATCGCCCGCACCGGATCAAGCTGTCCTTGCAAGAGTCGCTTCCAATCCTCGTACTCGGCCGAGATGAGAAATGGCGCGCCCTCCCCCTCCTGAGGGGTGACCAATTCCGCCGCGCGGCACTCCCCCTGATGGAGATCGAGCCAGAGATAGGTCTTCTCCTCGCCGAAGCGAACGACGAAGCAGATCGGCCCACCGCGCCAATCGGCCGCCGACTCCCGATACGTAGGACTGCTGTTGATCTGCTCGCGAAAGGCGCGCACCCATTCGGCGCTCGGAAAGAGCAGGTTCATACGAGACGCTCGCGACCGTGGGACGGTGTCCACAACTTCTCCATCTTCGCCCGAATCCCTCACTGCGGGGGTGGGATCGGCAGGTTCAGCTTCTCCCACACATTCTCCGTGAATGCACTCCCCACCCGATTGAAGGCGTACAACGACCCGACGAATGTCAACGGGATGAGGAGCGCGACGACCACGCTCAAGTCCACGCGCTCGGCCAAACGTTGCAGCCAGGTCGGCCCACTCCGCACGCGCTGCCGAAGGAGCTCGCTGAGCCCGAGTCGCTGCCGAATCTGATGGGCGCAGATGAGGATGCTCAGGACCGCCGCCGCCAGGCCCAAGGTCCGAACCGGGAAGCGCTTGCTCGTGATGTCAGCGCGAATCAACTCGCTGAGCTTCTGAACGTCCGATGTCGGCGGCACATGCACGTCCATGACGGCGACCACGTAGACGAGGATCACCCCAAGCAGCGCGAGGAAAGGCAGAAGCGACGTGGCGACGATCGCGTAGAGGCTGCGCGCCCGCGCCCGGATGTCAATCAAATAGAGCCAACAGTAGATGAACAGCATCCCCAGGGGAACGACCGCCACCATGAAGAGCGATTGGAAGAGAAAGAACATGACGACCGTCATCAGAAACAAGCCCCGCCATTCGGCGGGAAAGGCGCCCGCATAGCGATAGGCCACCGCATACTGCGCCAGGAAGAGGCCCACGAAGTAGAGGAGGACCATCAGGTGATAGCGCCTCAATCGCAGCTCTTCAACCGGCGTCTCCAATACTACAGCCATCCGCCCCAAGTCCCCAGCTGATCTCCGCGAAAAAGCGCGCGCGAGTATATCGGCAGAGCTCATGCTTTGTCAAGGCGATCTCGTCCGCCCTCAGCGCGCGCTAGGATTCCCCTTTGAGGACCTCTTTCAAGATCCACCCGCGTTCGTCGAAAGCGACGCTCACGGGCGGACGTTCCAGGAGGAAAGTGAATTCCTCGTGGCGCGCTTGATTCCACGCGCGCTTCACATCCGCCGTTCCATCCGCATAGCGGAGGGTGAACTCCACCGGCATGATGTAGACGGGCGGCCGGGTCGGATCTCGCCTTGGAACGAGATGCGTCTGCCGCTGCTCCAGTCGCAGGCGAAGCCGATAGCCGGCCCCTTCCGGCTGCACCGACCACGAGAAGGCGTAGATCGGACGCATCGGCGCATAGACCCATTGCTCGAAGAACCATTCGAGCGACGCGCCGTAGAACTCGGAGAAGACGCGCTGCAAATCCTCCGTGCTCGCATTCGCATAGGCGAAGCGCCGTCCGTATTCCCGCAGCGCCGCGAAGAACCGGTCCTCGCCGAGCAGATACCGGAGCATGTGCACAACCCATGCCCCCTTGGTGTAGATAGCGGGAATATCATCAAACGGATCCGTCGCGTCTTCGGCGTACACGGTTCCGCCCAACCGTCCGGAAGCGAGGCCATCATCCCGCTGTCGCAAAAGCTGTCCCGGATCGGCCCCATACATCCGCTCGCGGAAGAGGATCTCGCCGTAGGTGGCGAATCCCTCGCTCAACCAGATGTCATGCCAGGTGCGCGGCGTCACCATGTTCCCCCACCACTGATGAGCGGCCTCGTGCACAATGGTATCCACAGACAGGAGCGCGGACGATCCGATGCTCGTCATCGTCTGATGCTCCATCGCCCCGCCCCAGGGGAATTCGGCCATGCCGTATTTCTCGGCGAGGAATGGATATTCGCCGAAGAGCTCGGCGAAGACGCGCAGCGCCTCGCGCGTCACCGGGAAGGTGCGCTGCGCGCGATCCAGATGCTCCGGGTAGACGAAGTACAGCAGCGGCATCGCCGTACCATCGCGCGCCACGTAGATATCGGAGAATTCGACGAAGTTCGTGGCCGCGATCGAGATGAGGTACGTGGCGATCGGATACCGCTCTCGCCACACGTATGTGCGCCATCCATCGGGATGGAGGCGCACGTCCTCCAGGAGCCCGTTAGAGGCGACCACATACCCCGGAGGGACGGTGATCTCAAGATCCGCGGTCGCCTTATCGGCCGGATCATCCACGCAGGGCCACCAGGTGGGCGCGCCATCGGGTTGGCTGAGCGTCGCGATGACGGGGAATCCCGAATGGTGACTGAAGAACATCCCACTCGGAAAGCGCCCGACCAGCGTCGGCTGCCCGCCGTATTCGATCACGAGGGTGAACGTCTGTCCCGCAGCCAGCGATGCCGACACGCGCACCCGATCCTCCGCGTGGGTGAACGGAACCGGCGCGCCATCCAGCAGCACGCGCGCGACCGTGAGCGTGGCGACCAGATCAATCCGAACATCATCCGTGGGCGCCGTCGCGCGACCGCGAATCGTCACCCGACCCTCGAGGCGACGCTCTCCCGGAAAGAGCGTGAGCTGCAGCACGTAATGCTCGATATCGAGCGGCGGCGGCTCGACGATGCGACGCGCGCGGATCTGGAACGTCGGCCCGCTCGGTTCCCTCCCCCAGGCGCGCCCTTTTTCGATTTCGAAGACGCGCAGGGCCTCGCGCCTTGGGAGCGTCGGGATCCCAAGCGACAACCCAATGAGGAGAATGAAGAGCAGCTCGGCACGCCCGCTGGGGCGGCGAGGAGCTCCCCAAGCCCGCTTGAGGGAAGCTCCTCGACCGACGTCTAGAACCCTCTCCCGCATCCCCATGCGATCTAGCGCGGCGCTGTCCGAATCCAGAAGGGGACGTACAGCGGCCGCGGCGTCGTCGGTTCGCCATCGGCAATGAGCACGAAGCCCTCGCTGTCAATGCGACTGGTGATCGAGCCGGCATCAATCGTGAGCTTCAGGGTGAACGTCCCTGTTCCTCCGGCCGGTACCGTGAGCTGCGTCGGCGAGACGTCCACTTTCAGGAAAGAAGGCGCCGGCGGTGACAGCGCCGCTTGAATCGTATAGGTGACCGCCGATTGGGCGCGATTCTTGATCACGAACTCGCGAATGAGCGTCGTGGGGGTCCCCACGATGACCGAACCGAAGCTGTGGCTCGGCGGAGTCACAAGCGTGAGCACGCGCCGCGCGGCGTCCAGATCCACCAGACCCGCGCCGCGATCCATGATGCGCGCCAGCCCCACCTCATTGGGTCCCGTCGGACGCGCCGCCGTCGTCATCAAGGCGGCCTTGATCTCCGCGGGCGACCAATCCGGGTGGAGCTGCTTGAGCAAAGCGGCGGCTCCGGCCACGCGCGGTGCGGCGAAGCTGGTCCCCGAGGTGAAGACATAGCCGCTCGGATCGTACAACGTCGGCTGCAGCGAACCCGGATCCGGGCGCGGAAACCGATTCTCGCCGCGCGGATCGTCATCCTGGGCCGGGCCGTAGCTGCCGCCTCCGATCGTCACCAGATCGGGCTTGATCAACAGCAGGCGCGTCGGCGTCGGCCCTCGCGAGCTTTGCTCCAGCAACACATGCGGCTGCCGCTCGAAGACGAGCGGTTCACTCGCCGGCGTCAGCGCGATGACCGTCTCTCGACCGTTGGTCGCGTTCGTCGCCACGAGGTTCTTCAACGCCAGCCCGCTCGAACGCGGCAGAAAGAGCGTCGGCAGAAATTGCCCGGCCAGCGGAACGGCGTCAATCACATCACCCGCCTCCTGATTGTTGTAGATAATGAGCGCTGCGGCGCCACTCACCCAGGCGTTGAAGGCCTTGGTGAGGATCAGGCAATCGCCGCGCTGCACCAGAAGCGCGCGATCCCGCACGAGCGCCGAGGGAAGAGGGTTGCACCCGTATCCCCCCCCATCCAATCGCCCATTATCGAGGAGATCGGCATCCACGACGGGCACCACCAGCGAGTCCGGGAACCGATTGGCGCGCACGCCCACGATCCGCACAAAGTTCGCCGGAGGTTCGGGCGAAGTCACCTGGACGACCCGCAGTTGCCCCGGTGTGAACCCATCGTGCGCGTTGGTCACCGCACCGACGGTAATCGCGCTCGGCGCCGTCCCCGGTGACGTGATCGTCGCGCGATCCGGCCCGAAATTCCCCGCCGCCACGCACACGATCACGCCAGCGGCGACGGCGTTCTCGACAGCCTCGACCTGAGGATCCGGCTCCTCCTGAGAGCCGAGCGAGATGCTGCCGAAGCTGATGTTGATGACATCCATCCCATCGGCGACGGCCTCCTCAATGGCCTTGACGACGTTGTCGGTCGCTGCATTCGGCGCGAAGACCCGATAGCTCCCGATGAACGCCTTGGGCGCGACCCCGCTCAACGTCACCGGACGCGCGCCGGGTGTTCCGCGCAGGTCCACGACATTCCCCGCCGCCACTGCCGCCACGTGCGTCCCATGCCCGACCAGATCCTGAGCCGTGAAGTGCCCCGGATTGACATTCTTATTGTTGAGATCCTGCAGCGACGGGATCACCTTGGCCACGATCACCTTGCTGTTGGCGAGCGTGAGATCGCCCTTGGGGAATCCCGGCGGCGGCACGAGCGTCGGGTCATGAAACATGGGGTTGCTGAAGTCCACGCCGCTATCAATGATCCCGATCTTGATGCCCCGTCCGGCATTCTCCGGCCCCCCGACCGCTTCCCACAACGCCGGCGCGCCCATCAAAGGATTGCTCACATCAAGCGGTGGCGGAGCCGCCCCCCCCGCGAACAACTGATTCGGCCGAATGGGCGCCAGACGCGCGACCTCGGGCCACCGCGCGACCTCCTCCACCTGGTCTTCGGGGATCAACGCCGCCACGCCGTTCAGAACGATGCGATACGCATAGCCCCACTGCGCTTCGGGCACGCGCTGCCGGAGCCGCTCGGTGAAGGTCGTCTGTCGGGCTTCGAGATAGCTCAGGTAATTGGCCGAAGCCGGCGATTGCAGATCGAGCTTTCCGTCGCGCCGATTCTGCGGAGCGACGCGCAAACTGGTCGCCGCTAATCCCCGAATCCCCCCCTCGTACTGCACAAGGGGCAGCTCATGGAAAATGACGAGGTAGGCCTTCTTCCCCTCGACGGTCAGCGTCTCTGGAAAAGTCGGCACTTGTGATGAACGCCCCTGGAGCGACGTTCCCCACAGCGGGTTCACGAGAACGCCAATGCCAACGAGCGCACTTCCGATCCACCGTGACCACTTCATAAGGCTCCCTCCTTTCCCGCACGCACGTCCTCACATGCGCCCCTAGTCTAGGCCAAACGCCGTGCGCCGTAAAGAGGAAGTTTGAGGCGCTCCCTCACCGAGCAGGAGGGATGGCGCGACAGCGGTCATCAATTTCCCCGACGAAGTCTCCCCATGGAAATTCCCGCGCCTTTTCATCGGGTTGACCTCTTGTGTACATTGTGAAGCCGATGTTCGGACGAAGCGCTTCGCATCACAAGGGAGGCCGATTCGAGGACTTGCGGGCGTTTCTCGCCTTCCTGGAGCAGCGCGGACAACTCGTCCGCGTTCCCGTCGAAGTGGACCCGGTCCTCGAGGTGACCGAGATCGCGCAGCGCGTGGTTCGCGAGGGTGGGCCCGCGCTGCTGTTCGAGCGACCCAAAGGCGCCGCCTTTCCCCTCGTCATCAATCTGTTCGGGACAGCCGAGCGCATCCGATGGGCCTTGGGGCGAGAACCGGCCGAGATCGGTGAGGAGTTCCTTCGCGCGCTCGACCACCTGAATCCCCCAACGCTCGGCGGTCTCTGGCGCTCGCGCGCGCTCTTTCGCCGAGCGCTCAGCATGCGCCCGCGCCGCGTGCGACGCGCGCCCGTGCAAGAGGTCCTCGAGGAGCCGGATCTCTGGAAGCTCCCAATCTTGAAATGCTGGCCGGAGGATGGCGGGCGCTTCATCACGTTCGGACTCGTGCTCACGGAACACCCGAAGACGCATCGGCGAAATCTGGGCCTCTACCGCCTGCACGTCTTCGAACGCGATCGAACGGGAATGCACTGGCAAAGCCTCAAGGGGGGGCGTGCGCACTACGATGAGGCCGAGCGTGAGGGCCGTCCGCTGCTGACGGCCGTGATCCTGGGCGGCGATCCCGCGCTGATGCTTTCCGCCATCTTGCCCTTGCCGGAGGATTTCGACGAGATCGCTTTCGCCGGATTCTTGCGTGGCCGCCCCGTCCCCATGGTTCGAGCCCGCACGATCCCGCTCCTTGTTCCGGCTCATGCGGAGTTCATCCTCGAAGGCATCGTCCCCCCCTACGAACGCCAGATGGAGGGACCCTTCGGCGATCACTTCGGTCACTATTCGGAAGCCGCCCCCTTCCCCATCTTTCAGATTCACCGGATCACGCGCCGTCGTCGGCCGATCTACCCGGCCACGGTCGTGGGCAAGCCGCCTCAGGAGGACAAGTATCTCGGCATCGCCGCCAACGAGATGATCGGCCCGCTCGTGCGACTCCTCCATCCGAACGTCGTGGACCTCTGGGCGTTTCCGGGGGCCGGATTTCACAACCTGCTCGGCGTCTCCCTTCGAGAGCGTCATCCGAAGGAGGCGCTCAAGACGGCCTTCGCGCTGCTGGGACTCGGGCAACTGGCCCTCACAAAAGTGATGATCCTGGTGCGGGAGGAGGTGAACTGCCGGAGCTTCTCGGCCTTGCTGCGCGAGCTGTGGTTTCGCTTCGATCCGCAGCAGCACCTGCTGCTTCTGCCGACGGCTCCGCTGGACACGCTCGACTTCACCTCCTTCGTCCCCCACGTCGGCGGCAAACTCATCCTCGACGCCACGGGCGAACGCCTTCGGGAGAGCCCGCCGCCCACCGAGGTCACCGATCCGCGAACGCTCGATCGGCGCATCCTCGCGCACCGCTTATTGGACGGGGGGGTGCTCGTCCTCACCATCGAGCGCGAAGCGCGCGCCGTGCTGGAGGACCTCATGCGCGCGCCGGCCTTGGGCCCCGTGAGGATCCTGATCGCCGTCAGTCCCGACGTGCGGCTCGAGGATGAGGAGCATCTCCTCTGGGGCATCTTCACGCGCTTCGATCCCGCCCGCGATTTGCTGTGCGAAGAGATGCGCTTGGTCGGAGCGCGCCCCCTTTATCGCGGGCGCATGGCCATTGACGCGACGTGGAAGGAAGGATATCCGCGCCCCCTCGAGATGCGTGAGGACATCGTGCGCTTGGTGGACCGACGCTGGCCCGAATACTTTCCCACGCAGGGGAGATGATCCCCTCCCCGCGATCGTCACGGTGGGCTCACGGCGCCCCTGCGCCCGGCTACCGCGTGATCGTCGGACGCAAGGCCGCCGCGCGATCCTTCGGCACCGCCAGGTAGCCGATGATGCGATCGGGCTTCACCTCGTTGACGACCAGCTCGTAGGGTGACGTCCCCCGCTCAGCGCGAAACTGGATGGGCGTGTTGATGAGATTATCCTTGCGCTCCACCTGACGATCGCCCACATAGAGGGCGATGTTGAATTTCTGCTTTTTGACATCGGTCTTGGTCAGCCGAATCCGAATATCGGCGACCTGCTGCCATCCGCTCTTCTTGGTGATGTCGAACTCGAAGTACTCGCGTTCGCCCCGCCGACGCAGCTCCTGCAGCTCCTCGCGATTGCGCGCGATGAGCGTGCCATACTCGCTGAGCTTCAGTTGAATGCTCCCGATCTCTTGCTTGGCGCGCTCCACCTCCTGGCGCGTGGCCGAGACATCGCCTTTGACGGTCGTGATCTCTCCGGTGATCGCGCCGATCCGACGCGCATGTTCCTCCTGCAAGGCCGAGAGCTGCGCGGCCTCCGCTTTTCGCGCCAGCTCGGCTTGAAGCGCAGCGACCCGCTGCTCCTGCTCCCGCTTGATCTCGGCGGCTAAAGCGCGCGCGCGCTGCAGCTCCTTCTCCGTGATGCCGATGTGCTCCGCGGTGACCTCCAGCTGCGCCTTCAAATTCGCATAGCGCGTGTCGGCATCATCCAAACGCTTGAGCACCACCTCCATGTCCCGATTGGTCTCGTTCAGCTCGGCGCGCAGTTGCCGCGTCGCCGCCCTCAGATCGTAGATCAGATAGAGCAGGGCGCCCACGACGCCGAAGATCAGGACGGCTCCCGCAAGAAGCGGCCAGAGGCGACGCCTCGCTTCCGCAGGCGATGCCCCCTCCTGAGGTTCATTCGGAAGCGATCTGCCCAAAAGCAGCTCATCGAGCGTCTTTCGCGCCATATCCCCCCCTCGATGTGAAATCTTCCCATCCGAGCCCAGTTGGATGAGCCACCGACCGAGCGCGTTGCCCCTCTCTGAGGGGCCTTCAAGTGTACCACGTCCACCCCGAGAAGCGAAGAGTGATCCGCGATTGCCTCCCACCCACATCTCGTGCTACAACAATGGCCGAATGAAGACTCGGAACCGGAGGGGGGATATGGCCGACGCGGACCTCGAACGCGAACTTCTCTCCCTAGAGGAGGAACAGGTCGCCGCTTTCAATCGCCGGGATGTCCCCGCCGCACTCGCGAGCTTCTCCCCCGGGATCGTGGGATTCTCTTCGACGCGGCATGAGCGCGTCTCGGGACTGGAGGCGCTGCGCGAGACATTTGAGTACTATCTTCGACAAGCGGAGCACGTCGAATACCGGATCTCGGAGCCGCTCGTTCAGGCGTTCGGCGATACGGCGGTCGTGAGCTTCTATTGGACGGTCACCCTGAGCGATGGGGCGCACCGGCGCGAGATTCACGGACGCGGCACACACGTCTTCCACCGGGAGAACGGCCACTGGCGGATCGTGCACGAACACTTCTCGCGCGCACATCACCGCCCGGAGAGGGAGACCGGGTGAGATCGCGCGATCTCAAAACTGCTTGCGACTATCCAGAAGCAGCGTGACTGGACCGACGTTCACCAGCTCGACGTCCATCATCTCCTGAAAGATCCCGGTCTCCACGCGCGGGCCATACTGGCGGGCCTTCTCGACGAAGTACTCATAGAGGGCGCGCGCGCGCTCGGGGGGAGCAGCCTCAGAATACGAGGGACGTCGGCCTCGCCGACAATCGCCGTAAAGGGTGAATTGCGAGACGACGAGCATCTCCCCGCCGACTTCCAGAAGCGAACGGTTCATCTTCCCCGCGTCGTCCTCGAAGATGCGCAGGTGGACGATCTTCTCAGCGAGATACTCCGCGTCGGCCTCCGTATCATCTCGGCCAACGCCGAGCAGAACGAGAAGGCCGCGCCCGATCTCTCCGACCGCGCGGCCACCGACGCGCACGCGCGCGCAAGCGACACGTTGGACAACGGCTCGCACCGGCTCCGGTCCTCGTGGAGATCTCGCTGGGGTCCCCTGTCCGGAACCCCAGCCATGAGCTCATTCGTAGCGCAACGCCTCAATGGGATCGAGTGAAGCGGCCTTATGGGCCGGGTAATATCCGAAGAAGATGCCCACGGCCGCCGCGAAGCCAAATGAGATGACCATCGAGAGCGGAGAGACGAGCGTCGGCCAGCCGAGCACGCGCGAGATGCCCACCGAGAGTCCGACGCCCAGAAGAAGCCCGATTATCCCCCCCATCAAGCAGAGGACCAGCGACTCGGTCAGAAACTGCACGCGAATATGGCCGGGGCGCGCTCCGACGGCCATACGGATGCCGATCTCGCGCGTGCGCTCGGTCACCGACACGAGCATGATGTTCATGATGCCGATGCCCCCGACAATGAGCGAGACGGCGGCGATGCTGCCCAACAGCAAGGTCATCACGCGGTTGGTCTGTTCGGCCGCTTCGGCGATCTCCGTCATATTCCGAACCATGAAATCGTCCTGCCCGGGAGGCGTCTTATGGCGTTGCCGCAGCAGTTCGGTCACCTGCTGCTCGCCCGCCGTCGCCGCCGTTGGCGAGACGAACGAGATCATGATGGCATTGACCGAGAGAATCTGCTGCCCGAGCAGCTTCTTCTGCACCGTCGTGTAGGGCATGACGATGACGTCATCCTGATCCTGCCCCATCACGGATTGCCCCTTCGAGGCGAGGACGCCGATCACGCGGAAAGGGAGATTCCGAATGCGAATGGTCTGCCCGACCGGACTGAGGCCTTGAAAGAGATTGTCCACCACGGTCTTGCCGAGCACGACGACGCGCGCGGCGGCGCGCACATCGCCCTCGTTGAAGAACTCGCCCTCCTGAACGGGCCAATTCCGAATCGCGGGGAACTTCTCATTGGTCCCCTGGATCGAGGTGAACCAGTTCTGATTCCCGAAGACGACCTGCGCCGAGGCCCGCACGATCGGAGAGGCCGCCCGAACGAGCGGGATCTCGCGCTCGATCGCCTCAGCATCCTCGGCCGTGAGCGTGGCGGCGGCTCCGGCGCCCAAGCGCACACCGCCCCACATGCGGCTCCCGGCCCAGACGAACATGACGTTGGTCCCCATGCTCTGAATCTGGTCCTTGACCATCGCCTGAGCCCCCTGACCGATGGAGACCATGGCGATGACGGCCCCGACGCCAATGATGATACCGAGCATCGTGAGCGTCGAGCGCAGCTTATTCCGCCCCAAGGCCCGAAAGGCCACTTTCAAAATAGCCCAAATCCTCATACGCCTCCCCCTCCTCTTCCGGCGGCAAACTCGCCAAGACCTCGCGCGCCTCGCGCGGAGCCTCCACCGGCACATCGTGCCGAATGCGCCCATCGCGGAAGAGGATGATACGCCGCGCATATTGCGCGATGTCGTGCTCGTGGGTGACGATGATGATCGTCAGATTCCGCTCCCGATTCAAGCGCTGGAAGATCTCCATCACCTCGACCGACGTCCGGCTGTCCAAGTTCCCGGTCGGCTCATCAGCGAGGATGATCGAGGGGTTGTTGACGAGCGCGCGAGCGATGGCCACGCGCTGCTGCTGACCGCCGGAGAGCTGATTGGGAAGACTCCTCTCCTTATCCGCCAGCCCGACGGCCGCCAACGCCTCGCGCGCGCGCCGCAGCCGCTCCTTGGCCGGCACGCCCGCATAGAGGAGCGGAAGCTCCACATTCTCCAAGGCTGACGTGCGCGGCACCAGGTTGAACGCCTGAAAGACGAATCCAATCCGCCGATTGCGAATGTCGGCCAGTTCATTCTTGGAGAGCGTCGAGACGTCCACGCCCTCCAAGAGATACCGCCCGCGCGTCGGGCGATCCAAGCATCCCAGGATGTTCATCAGCGTGGATTTCCCTGAGCCGGATGGCCCCATGATCGCCACGAACTCCCCGCGCTCGATCACCAACGAGACCCCCCGCAGCGCGTGAACCTCGACCTCGCCCGTGTTGTACACCTTATGCACCCGCTCCAGACGAATGACCTGGTTCGGCGCGTACGGCGGCAGCCGCACGCTGCTCTCATCCTCTTTGCGATGCCAAACCTCCTTCCGGATTGTCTCGACCAAGTGAACGCCCCTCCTCACGAAGGTGACCTCGCGAGAGCTCCGGCGAAGCCCCACGCGAATGCCCCCATTATCACCGGCGCATGCCACCACCGGCCGGTCGCGGCGGACCGAAGCCGACGGGCCGACCGAAGGGCGAGGGCGGGCCACTCGACTGTTGCGCGGGCGCCTGTGACGTGTCGCCGATGATGACCTGGTCTCCCTCCTTCACCTCCCCCGTGATGACTTCCGTGTATACCCCATCAGTGATCCCCAGCAGGACCCGCCGCGGCTCGGGCCTCCTCTGCGCCGAGAGCACCCAGACAATGGCCGGACGAACGCGACTGGTCTCACGCGGCGCCGGGAAGCGCAGTTTCTCCGCCGGATCCCACAATTGCCCCGGCGCCAGCGTCACCGAAGAAGCTGGGCCCCGCGAGCCCCTCGGTCGAGCCGAAGCCAACGAGGGCCCTTCACCTTCGCCACGAAGACGCTGGAAACTCTCACGAATCCTCTGCCGTTCGGCTTCGGGCAACGCGCGCATCTTCTCCAAGAGCGCGCGCCGCTCCTCCGGCGCTAAATTCGGATCGCGCAGTTGCCGGACCAAAGCCGCCGCTTCCGGCGAAAGTCCGGGGATCCCCGCCGAAGCCTGCCCCAGCTCCCGCCCGACCTGAGGACGCGCTCCCGACGCCCGCTCAGAACGCCCCGGAGGCGCCGACGAAGACTCCGCTCGCTTCTCCTCAGACGGTTGAGGCGGTCGCAGCGGCGGTCCCTGCCGCAAGAGCTCCATCACCTTCTCTCGCGTGACGCCCGGCGGCACATAGCGAAGCGCCGCATTCGGCACGCGCAAGACGTTCTCCCGCTGATCCACCGTGATGGTGATATTGGCCGTCATCCCCGGTTTGAGCTTCAGGTCGGGATTGTCCACGGCGATGATCACGCTGTACGTCACAACGTTCTGCACCGTCTGCGGGTTCAGCCGAATCTCCTGAATTCGCCCGATGAACGTATCGTTGGGATACGCGTCCACGGTGAAGCGCACCTCCACGGCCTCGGAGATCTTCCCGATGTCGGCCTCATCCACGTTCGCATGGACCTGCATCTTCGTCAGATCGTTGGCGATGACAAAGAGCGTAGGCGCCTGCAAGCTCGCCGCGACTGTCTGCCCGACATCCACGTTGCGCGAGATGACGACCCCATCCACCGGCGAATAGATGTTCGTGTACTCCAGATTGACCTGAGCGCGATTGACCTCCGCGCGCGCCTGCTCGACCTGAGCCTTCGCCTGCTCCAGTTGCGCCTCGGTGGCGCGAATCTGCGCCCGCACCTGTTGCACCGCCGCGAGCGCCTGATTGTATCGGGCCCGCGCCGAATCGGCATTCGCCTTGGCGTTGTCGTATTCGTTCTGCGAGAGCACGCCGCCTCGCATCAGCTCTGTATAGCGGCGCAGGATGAGATTGGCATTCTCCATGGCGACGCGCGCGGCCTCCAGATTCGCCTCGGCCGCCGCCAGATTCGCCCGTTGCGTGTTCAACTCGGCTTCTACTGTGCGCACCCGGGCTTCGGCCGCCGCCAGATTCGCCCGCGCGTTCTCCAACTGCGCCTCGAAATTGCGCGGATCAATCTTCGCCAGCAACTGCCCGCGTTTGACGACGGAGTTGAAATCCGCGTAGAGGGCTTGAATCTGCCCGGAGACCTGACTCCCCACCTGAACCGTCACGACCGCTTGAACCGTCCCCGTCGCGTTCACGACGTTGCGCACAGGCCCGCGATCGACGGGCGCGGTGAAGAACTCACTCGCAGCCGCCCGCTGTCGGAAGACCGTCAGTGAGAGAACCCCTCCGACGACGACCACAAGGGCCAGCACGAGGATCACCATCCGCTTTTTCGTCACCCACGCTTTCACGCTTCCCAATACCATAGGCTCATTGCTCCTTTGGCCCATCTCGACGATGACGCTCCCGCTCCTCATCCATGCGTCGCATCAGCTCATCAAACTTGGCCTGCTGCTCCGGCGTCAGCACGGCCCGCAATCGCTCGCGCGAGCGACGACGAATGTCCTCAAATCGCGGCCGCATCTCATTACGAAGTTGTAGAAATTCCTGCCGCGTCTCATCGAGAATGCGTCGCACCTGCTCCGTCTGCTCCGGAGTGAGTCCCAACTCCTTGATGAGATACTGCAGATGCCGTTCGCGCGCGCTCTCCCCGCGCGGCGGCCCCGTGGGGCTGCGTCCTCGGACACCCTGCTGATAAAATTCCATCGCCAGGGCGCCCAGAGCCACTCCGAGCGCGAAGACGCCCAAGACCGTTAAGCGAGCCCGCCATGAGCCGTTTCGAAAAGTCATCTCGACTCCCGCGACTCGGCCACCAGAGCGCCCAGAACGCTATCCTGATTCAGCTCCTCCTCTCCGGCGAAGACCAAGCGCTCGGCTTCGGAGAAGTTCCGCTCCATCAGCGCTGAGACGAAATCCCGGCGCCCGCTCGGAATCTGTTGATGAACGTAAATGTTCACGCCGACAAGGAGGATGAGGACGATCGTCGCCGTCAGGGCGATGCTCGCCGAGAACGCTCGCACGGCTTCCCAGAAGGGGAAGACCGGTCGAGCGCGCTGCCGCCGCACTTGCGCGCTCACGCGCGCATAGAGGGAGGGATCCGGATCAACCACGTCCGTTCGGGTCGCCTGCAGCAACATGCGCCTGAGCGCCCACAGGCGCGCTTCCTCCTCGCAGCTTGGACACTGCCGGAGATGCGCCCGGACCGCTTCTCGCTCAGCGCGATCCTCGGCCCCGATCCGAGCCCATGCCATCAGATGTCGTCGAACATCTCGGCAGGTCATCTCCCCTCAGCCCTTCGGGACGGCGGCCCCTCAGCTCGCGCCTTCGCCGCCGATGTGGGCCGCGCCGCCCGCAACAGGCGGCGCAACCGTTTATCCAATGCGCGACGCGCTCGAAACAGCCGAATCTTCACCTTCGACCGGGACCAGCCCATCAGGTCCCCAATCTCGGCCGTCGAGAGCCCATCGCGCTCATACAACAACATGACCAGACGATCCTCGGGCGAGAGCGTGGCCAGCAGCTTCTCGGCCACGGCCGCCGCGTCTTCGCTCTGCTGCTGCTGCTCGAACAATTCGAACGCCGGTTTCGCCAACGCCTCTTCCAACCACACCCGCTCGTCCTCGGCCAGATCCGCCAGGCTGAACTCCCGCCGCCGTTTCATCCGCCGGAGTTCATCATAGCACGCATTCACGGCAATTTTCATCAGCCACCGCTCGAAGGAGGCTCCCCGCCGATATGTGTGCAGCGCTTGATAAGCCTTCAGGAAGGTCTCCTGCGTGATGTCCTCCCGCATCTCCGGCTGGCGGAAGAACCGCCCGGCCACATTGTAGACAGTCCGACCGTAGCGCTTGACCAGCACTTCGAAAGCCTCCGCATCGCCCGCCAGACTCCGCTCGACCAGCTCCTCGTCGTCGGGCACAAGCTCGCTCGCCGAATTGCGCGTCTCCGCCACCACGCTCTATACAACTCGGCTTGTGCCATCTTGGTTCCCAAACCGTAGTACGTTGGGCCAAGAGGTCCCGGTTACGCCTCCTCCCCCTAAGAGGGGGGGAGAGCCCCTCACGCCTGATATTCCCCAGCGATCACCGTGATGAGCCGCTCCGGATGAAAGTAGGTGCGAATCGCCGCGTTCACTTCGTCTTGCGTGAGCGCGCGGACGTCGTCCGGGAGACGATCCAGATAAGACGGTCCGAACCCGAAGACCTCGGCCAGAAGCAACTGCGCGGCAATCCCGGCGTTGGTCCCCAGCCCGACCAGGAATGATCCCACGAAGGCCGACTTCTCATCCTCCAGTTCCTGCTGTGTGATCCCCTCGGCCACATAGCGGGTGAGCACGTCCAGTGTCGACGCCACAGCACGCTCCACGTTCTCCGGATTGACCGTCACACTCACCGCCCACGGTCCGTCCAGGAAGCTCGGCTCAAGGAAGCGCGAGACAATACCATAGGTGAGCCCCTCCTGATCCCGCACCCGCACGCCCAAGCGGGAGGAAAGGGTGGAATATCCAAGCGCCGCATTGGCGATGATCGCCGCAAGATAGTCCGGATCCGTGCGCCGCAATCGCCCGGCATGCCCGAGGACGATGTCCACATTCGCCTTATCCGGCATGTAGATGACCTCGCGACGCGAGGCCTCGGGCAAAGGCGCGCGCGGCATTCGCGCCCACAGCGCGCGCGGGTCCTCGCTCTCGGTCGCTTCGATCGGCCAATCGCCGAATTCCCGCTCGATCTCCCGCCCGATCTCCTCGGCCCTGACGTCCCCGACGACCACCAGCACCAGATGGCGCGGATCATAGTGCGCGCGGTAGAAACGGCGCACCTCCTCGACCGTCATCGCCTCCAAGCTCGCCACACGCTCAGAAGCCGGGCGCTCATAAAACGGGCTCGACCGCTCATAGATGAGCTGCGAGAAGCGCTCGAAGGCGCGCACGCTCGTGCTCTCCTGGCTCCGCCGAATTTGACCGATCATCTGCAGCGTGAGCTTCGAGAGCTCCTCCTCGGGAAAGGCCGGCTCTCGTAACACCTCGGCCAACGTCTCCAGCAAGCGTCCGACATCGTGACTGAGCGAGGTCGCGCTCACCATGACCAGGAACCGATTCGCGCCGATATGCATCTCAGCCCCAACATCCTCAAGCCATGCGGCGATCTCCAGCTTGCTTCGCCGCTCCGTCCCGCGCATCAGCATGGAGGCCGTCGCGGCGGCCACCTCTGGCCTCTCCGCTGGCTCGAAGGCCCGACCCGCGAAGAGCGCCGCACGAATCTCCACCGTCGGATTCGCATGATTCTCCAGAACCAAGGCGCGAACCCCATTGGGGAGAGAGAAGCAGACCGTGCGCTCGGCAAAGGGCCGCCCATACTGAGGGGGCGCCGGATCCCCACCCGTTGTCTCCGGCGGCACCGAGAAGAACGCCGGACGATGAAGCGAGGCGACGTCGCCCTTGGACACCCCTGCCACGCTCCTTCCCGCATCCTTTGGGACGAACCACCCGACCGTGAGATTGTCCTCATGAAGATAGGCCCGAGCGACACGTTGCACGTCCTCAGTCGAGACCCGCCGCACGTTCGGGACATACTCCACGAACCAACGCCAATCGGCGCTCGCTTCGGCCTCTCCCAGGGCGAAGGCGAAAGGCAAGGCTCCATCGCGCGCGTAAAAGGTATCGGCCTCGATCTTATTCTTGGCGCGCTCCAGCTCCGCCTCACTTACCCCCTCATCCTGCAGCCGCGCGATCTCCTC
>BEHK01000016.1 GCA_002898775.1 bacterium HR08
ACGCCGAGCAGTTGGTTCAATCGCCCGAGTGCCGGCTCGCCCCCTCATCGCGGGATGGAACAGCGCGAGGCGCCGTCACGACCGCCGCTGCGCACGAGCCTCTCGACCTCGGAGCGGAAGAGCGAGCGGGCCCACATCTCTCCCGCACCGGCCATTGACAAGTAGCGCAGCTCCCGCCTACTTTATAGCGAACGCCGTATGTGGGTGAAGTGGGCGAGATCGAAACGCTGGGCGAACTTCGTCGTGGGCGTGGGGACGATGCTCGCCGTGCTGGGGTTCCCGCCCTCGCGCGGGCGCAGCGCTCCCGATTCGAGGATGGGCGTCACGCCCATCCTGGAGCAGATGGCCCAAGCCGTGCGGCGCCTGCGCACCCTGCGCGCCGCCCTCAGCCAGGAGAAGTTTTACGCGCAACTCGGCTTCAAAGACCCGCCGGAGAAAGGGGTCCTCTACATGAAGCGGAGAGGCGAGCGCGACCTCTCCCTTCGCATCGAGATCACCGTTCCCGAGAAGCGCATCATCACGGTCACGGGCGATCGCTTCCTCCTCTATCAGCCGCGGATCAATCAGGCGATCGAGGGCGTCATTGACCGAACGTCCGTACGCGCGGCTGCCGGTTTCCTCGCCTATCTCTTCAACGGCCTCGCTCAAGCAGCCGAGGACTACGAGATCACCCTCGCCGGATACGAGACGATCCAAGGTCGCCGCGCTTCGCATCTGGTGCTCACCCCGAAGCCGAATCGGCGCGGCGTCTATCGGCGCGTGGACCTCTGGGTGGATCACCAGCTCTGGCTCCCTACGATCCAAAAGATCGTCGAAGCGAATCGCGATGAGACGCTCCTGACGCTCGACGAGGTGCAGCTCAACGTGAACCTTCCCGACAGCCTCTTCGTGCAAAAGCTCCCACCCGGCGTCCAGCGCGTCAGAGGCTGATCCTCGGTCCCCCCTCAGGACGCCCCCAAGAGAAACATCTTGACGGTGCCCGACCGACCTGATATAAGTGACCCTGGCCATGAGCGAATGCGCGGGGGAATGGGATGAGGAGACGTTCGTCTCCGAGCGCTTTTCGGAAATTCCTATGGCCGCTCCGAGCGGCTCGCTCATCGGGTCACAGGCAAAAGGAGAGCACATCAGGAGGTCTTCGCATGTCTGAGCAAACGATTCGGCGCGTTTCTCTTCATGCCTTGGTGTGGGTGATGCTCACATCGCTCGGTCTGCTGTTCGGCGGCTCGCGGCTCGCGGCGCGGTCTTCGGAGCTGCGCGAAGACACCACGCCCGCGGCTTTGGATCTTCAGCAAGGGCCGGACCTGACGCTCGTCGGCATGAACGCTGGAGATGGCATCACCGTGAACGCGGTCGGTCAGATCTCCGGTAACATCACCGCCCTCGCCGCCGATGTCAACGGTGATAGAATCAACGACCTCATCGTAGGCGTTCCCTATAACGACGGTCCGGATGGAACGCGATCGAACTGCGGGGCCGTATACATCGTCCTCGGGCGACAGGGGCAGCGACTGCCGCTTGTTCGCGATCTGAACCTCCAAAGGCCGGATGTCATCATCTACGGAGCGGATGTCGATGACCGCTTGGGTTCCAGCGTGGCCGCCGGCGATATCAACGGTGACGGGGTGGCCGATGTGGTCATCGGCGCTCCGAATGCGGGCGGACCGAATAACACGCGCCCGAATGTGGGCGAGGTGTACATCTTCTTCGGAGGCGCTTCGATCGCCTCCGCCGCCGTACGCGACCTGCGTTCGTCGCCGGCCGACGCCACGATCATCGGATGGGGAGGACCGGCCGGGAAGAATGTGCAGGACCAAGCAGGCACTGCTGTAGCCGTCGGTGACGTCAATGGCGATGGGATCGGGGATCTCGTCATCGGCGCGCCGGGCGTGAAGGGACCGGATGGGGGCCGGACGACAACCCCACAGCTTGGGATCCCTGTCTCAGCGGGAGCTATCTACGTCCTCTTCGGATCCCGCACTTGGGCACCGGTCAGAGACATCGGAAGCAACCCGGCTTCGCCCTCCGCGGACATTGTGATTTTCGGGCGGACGACAACGGTCCTTCAGAACCGAGTCGCTGAAAGTCTTGGGAATGCGGTGGCTGTGGGAGATGTCAATGGGGATGGGATCGGCGACATCATCGGGGGCGCTCCCTCCTATACAATGGGACTTGAGTCCCTTCAAGGACGGGTGTATGTCTTTTTCGGAAGCCGCACTCCGGCGAATCGGCGCGACACGCAACAGACTTCCGGCTCCCAAGCCCCAAATGTGACGATCAATGGTATTGACGCCCTCGACCTTTTAGGAAGCATCATGGCGACGGGCGACGTGAACGGAGATGGCAGTGACGATCTCATCCTCGGTGTCCCTCAGGGAGCAGGTCCTGGAAATGCGCGTCCAGGTGCCGGGGAAGTGTATGTCCTGTTCGGCGGCAGTTCTCTGACCGGAACTCGGGATCTGAGTCCTGGGAAGAATCCGCCGGATGCGCTCTTCTACGGCGCAGATCCTGGGGATGCTCTCGGATTCGCGCTCGCCGTGGGTGATTGGAATGGGGATGGCCGCAAGGACCTGATCCTCGCAGCTCCCGCTGCGGATGGTCCGGGAAATCAGCGCGACGGAGCGGGCGAGATCTACATCATCCTCGGTGGATCGGGCTTCCCTCAGGGCACGGTGGATTTCTCGGAGACGCCGCCCGATCCGAACCGGACGATTTACGGGGCCGCGATCGGCGATCAGGTGGGATTCTCCCTCTATGCCGCTGATCTCGACAATGATGGGAGGGCCGACATCATCGCCACTTCGCCTTTTGGCGATGGGCCTTCGGAGATTCGCCGTCCGAAAGCCGGCGTGGTCTACGCCATTCGAGGCCGATAGTATGGAGCGGGGGGGCGAAATACTCTCAGCGCCCCTTCCCTCCCGATCAAGCGGTGCCCTCACACCCATTTGCCCGATCGTAGATGAGGCGGCCGCGCGCGAAGACGGCGCGCACCGTGTTCATCCCGAAGAAGTAGGGGATGTGCCGATAATCCGGCACGTCGAAGAGAACGAGATCCGCTCGTTTGCCGACTTCGAGTGATCCCGCGCAATGGCCGCGGTCGAGGCTGTAGGCGGCATTGATCGTCGCGGCCGTGATGGCTTCGGCGGGCGTCATCTGCATCTGCGTGCAGGCGAGCGCGAGGATCATGGGCATGCTCGGCGTGGGTGACGTGCCGGGATTGAAATCGGTGGCCAGGACTACGGGGACGCCCGCTTCGATGAGCTTTCGCGCCGGCGGATACTCCCGGCGACCGAGGTGAAAACAGGCGCCGGGAAGCAGGACGGCCATCACCCCGGCTGCGGCGAGCGCGGCGATGTCCTCCTCGGCGATCTTCTCCAGATGGTCCACCGTCTGCGCGCGCAATTCGGCCGCCAATCGCGCGGCGCCCGAGCGGGCCCATTGCTCTGCGTGCACGCGCAGCTTCAACCCGTGAGCGCGAGCAGCCTTCATCAGCGTCCGCGCCTCCTCCACGGTGAACGCGTCCTCATCGCAAAACACGTCGTGATACTCCGCCAGGTTCTCGCGCGCGACCTCTGGCAGGAGCTCCTCGATGATCATTCGAACGTAGGCCGAGCGATCGGCGGCGTACTCCTCAGGGACGACGTGAGCGGCCAGCAGAGTGGGGACGATCTCCACCGGACCCGCCTCGCGGAGGCGTCGGATCACGCGCAGGATTTTCAACTCCTCATCCCGGCTCAATCCGTATCCGCTCTTGGCCTCGAGCGTCGTCGTCCCATGCCGGAGGAACCAGCGGAGGCGACGGCGCGCGCTCTCCAGCAGCTCCTCTTCGGAGGCGGCGCGCGTCTGGCGCACGGTCATTCGGATTCCTCCCCCTCGGCGCGCGATCTCGGCATAGCTCAGGCCGCGCGTCCGCCACTCGAACTCCTGCACGCGATCGCCGGCGAAGACCAGGTGCGTATGCGCATCCACGAATCCCGGCAGCACGACCATACCGCGCGCATCCCATCGCTCTACATCGTCCGGGAGCATGGCGGCGACCTCCGCCGTCGGTCCGACGGCGGTGATGAGGCCGTCTTCGATCAGCACGGCGCCGTCTTCGATCACCCCCAACTCCTCAAGTTCCCGACCGACGCGCGGTCGGGGCGGCCCGGCGAGCGTCACCACTTGAGCCGCGGAGTGAAGGAACACCGGTCGAGGCCTGGGCGCTCCCTGTTCCGGCATCGTCATCTCCCCTCTCGGCGCGCTTCAGAGAGACAGCGCCATCGAGCCCCTCTAAGGCTAGCTCTCTTCTGAGCGCGCGGCAACCGTTCGCCCGATGCATATTGGCCCTCGACCGGAGATGTCTTTGCGCGGCGCACCGCGATCCGGTATACTGCCATGCGATCATGTCCGATCAGAACGAACGAAGGGAAGGCGAGCCGACCGTTGATCGTATCGAGGACGTCGTGCGCGCGTATGCCGCGCGCGTCTTCAGCCTGCCGGCGAGCGCCGTCCGCGCCGAGCGGCTGGCGGGTGATGCCTCGATGCGACAATACTTCCGCATCGTCCTCCCGGACGGGCGCCACTATGTCGTCGCGCGCTATCCCGAGCCGTTCGATCCGGCCACGCATCCGTATTGCGACGTGACGGCGCTCTTTCTCAAAGCCGGATTGCCCGTGCCCAGGATCTTCGATGCCGACGGCGAACGGGCGTTGATGCTTTTGGAAGACCTCGGCGACGTTCGACTTCAAGATTGGCTGGCCACGGCGGAACCCGAAGCGCGACGATCCGCCTATCGAGAGGCCATCGGATTGATCCTTCGGATTCAAGACATCACGCATCTGGCCCAGGAGTGTGGATCCGTGGCGGCGCGCCTGGCTTTCGACGTGGAGAAGCTCGACGGGGAGCTGCGCTTCTTCTTCACGAACTTCTTCGAGAAGCATCTCGGCCTCTCGCTCGATGCGGAGCACCGGGAGCGCCTTCACGAGGAGTTTCGGGAGATCGCAGCGGAGCTGGCGGCGATCCCGCGCGTACTGACGCACCGGGATTTTCACTCGCGCAACCTGATGTGGTATCGGGGCCGACTCTACATCATTGACCATCAGGATGCGCGCCTGGGACCGCCGAGCTACGATGTGGCCTCATTGCTCGGCGATCCGTACGTGGAACTGGAGGATGCGCTCATCGAGGAGATGATCGCACTCTTCCTCCAGGAGAAAGCGCGGGGGGATGTCGCATGGTCCTCCACGCGATGCCGGGCTTTTCGGCGCGAGCTGGACCTGATGCTGCTGCAGCGCCTCTTGAAGGCGACGGGCACGTATGCGTATCAAACGGCCGTCCTCGGCAACCCCGTCTACCTCCCGTACATTCCTCGAGCGCTGCAGCGGGCCGCGCGCGTCCTCTCCCGGCTCGGACGCTTCCCGGCGCTGCAGCGGGCGTTCGAGGAGATCATCGCGCCCGCCCTCGCGGAGCAGGTGCGAATGTAGGCGCCATCTCAACTCTGGGCGAGAACCAGGAGGTTTTCATGAGCGAGAAGCGTCACACGAATCGTTTGATCCACGAGACGAGTCCCTATCTGCGCCAGCACGCGCATAACCCCGTGGATTGGTACCCGTGGGGTGAGGAAGCGTTCGAGCGCGCGCGGCGGGAAGATAAGCCGATCCTCCTGAGCATCGGCTACTCGGCCTGCCACTGGTGCCACGTCATGGAGCGCGAATCGTTCGAGGATGAAGAGATCGCGCGCCTGATGAACGAGCTTTTCATCAACATCAAGGTGGACCGAGAGGAGCGGCCCGATCTGGACGCGATCTACATGAGCGCGGTGCAGGCGATGACGGGGCATGGGGGATGGCCGCTGACGGTTTTCCTCACGCCCGAGGGGGTTCCCTTTTACGGGGGGACGTACTTCCCTCCGGTGGATCGGCATGGACTGCCGGCCTTCCCGCGCGTATTGCGCGCCGTCGCCGACGCCTATCGCACGCGTCGTGGGGAGATCGAGAAAGCCGGACGCGAGCTGCTCGCACACGTGCGGACGATGAATGCCTGGCGGCCATCGGAGCGCGAGCTGACGCCTCAGGTTCTCGACACCGCTTACCGCGCTCTGATCGAGCAATTTGATCCGACGCACGGTGGATTCGGGCGCGCCCCGAAGTTCCCGGCCCCGATGGTGCTCGAATTCCTGCTGCGCGTGTATCTCCGAACGGGGGAGGCGTACGCGCTGCAGATGGTCGAACAGACGCTCGTGCGCATGGCGCGCGGGGGGATCTATGATCAACTGGGCGGTGGCTTCCATCGGTACGCCGTGGATGCCCAATGGCTGATCCCGCACTTCGAGAAGATGCTCTACGACAACGCGCTGCTGGCGCACGTGTATGTGATCGCGTACCAGCTCACGGGGAACGCGTTCTATCGGGAGATCGCCCAGGAGACGCTCGACTATGTGCGGCGGGAGATGACCGGCCCGCACGGCGGATTCTACGCCGCGCAAGATGCCGACAGCGAGGGCGAGGAGGGGAGATTCTACATCTGGACGCCCGCGGAGATTCGCGCCGCACTCGGCGAGCGCGAGGGGGAGATCGTCTGCCGCTACTTCGGCGTCACTGAGTGGGGGAACTTCGAGGGGAAGAACGTCCTCAGCGTCCCGCGCGATCCCGAGGTGATCGCGCGATTGGAAGGGATCACCGTCGCGGAGCTGGAGGAGATCATCCGGCGCGCTCGACGAACACTTCGGGCATATCGAGAGCGACGCGTCAAACCCGCGCGCGACGAGAAGGTCCTGGCCGCGTGGAACGGCCTCATGTTGCGCAGCTTCGCGCGCGCAGCCGTCGTGCTGGAGCGGGATGACTATTATCAGGCCGCACGTCGCAATGCCGAGTTCCTCCTCACGGCGCTTCGCCGCGATGGCGCGCTCTGGCACACGTTCGCCGAGGGCGTGGCCAAGATCCCGGCCTATCAGGATGATTACGCCTGCGTGATTGACGGACTGCTCGCGCTCTACGAGGCCGATTTCGATCCGCGATGGTTTCGGGAAGCGCAGGCACTGGCCGACGCGATGCTCGAACGCTTCTGGGATGCCGAACAGGGCGGCTTCTTTTACACGAGCGCCGAACATGCGGATGTGATCGTGCGCGTGAAGGACGCCTTCGACAACGCGACGCCCTCGGGGAATTCGGTGGCGGCCGAGGTCTTCCTTCGACTGTACCACTTCACCGGGGAGGCCGCTTATTGGGAGCGAGCGCACGCGATCCTTCGCCTCTTCGCCGAGGCGATGCAGCGCCACCCCTACGGCTTCGGGCGCATGCTCTGCGCTTTGGACTTCATGCTCGCCCCTGCGCTGGAGATCGCGCTTGTCGGGGATCGGCAGGCGCCGCAGACGCGCGCCATGCGACGTCTTCTCGCCGAGCGGTACCTGCCCCATGCCGTCGTGGCCTTTCGCCATCTGGAAGATGAGGAAGCGCCGCGCGTCATCCCGCTGCTCCGCGATCGCGAACCGCTGCGCGATTCCGAGGGACGTCCGGCCCCCTGCACGGCTCACGTGTGCGAGAACTTCACCTGCCATCGCCCGGTGACGCGCCCCGAGGAGTTGGCCGACTTGCTTCCGCCGAAAGTGCCGGCCACGCGCGCGTGATCGCCGCGCGCCCTGGAGACCGAAGCGGTGCGGGTCGTGCAGGTTGGAAAATTCTACGCCCCTGTCCCCGGCGGCATGGAGGCGGTCCTGCAGCACCTGTGCGAGGAGCTCTGCCGGCACGTTGACCTGCAGGTCTTCGTCGCCAACACGCGACCGAAGACGGTGACCGACATCATCAACGGCGTGCGCGTGACGCGCGTCGCCCGATGGGGACAGATCGCCTCCGCGCCCATCTGTCCTTCACTCCCGCGCCTTCTGGTCAACTCTCGCGCCGACATCCTGCACGTGCACGAACCCAACCCCACGGCCACGTTCGCCGTGCTCGCCGCGAATCCCTCGGCGCGCGTGATCGTCTCCTTCCACAGCGAAGTCGTTCGACAACGCGTGCTGCGGCGCATCTACGGCCCGCTCCGCGAGCGCCTTCTGCGGCGCGCCGATCGGATCATCGTCGCGGCGCCTCCGCATCTGGACTTCCCGACGCTTCGCCCCCATCGAGAGAAATGCGTCGTCATCCCCTTCGGCATTGATGTGGCGCGCTTTCAGCTCGACCAGGCGCTGCGGCCCCAGGTCGCAGCGCTGCGCGCCAAATGGGGGCCGCGGATCGTCCTCTTCGTCGGCCGGCTCGTGTACTACAAGGGCGTCGAACATCTGATTGATGCCATGCCGCGCATCCCGGCGCGTCTGCTCATCATCGGACGCGGCCCGCGCGAGCGCCCATTGCGGCGGCGCGTTCGCGCTCTCGGACTGGAGGGACGGGTCATCTTCCTCGGCGAGGTCGCGCACGACCAGCTCGCGGCCTACTATCAGGCGTGCGACGTGCTGGTTCTCCCGTCCGTCCACGCGAGCGAGACCTTCGGGATCGTCCAACTGGAAGCGATGGCTTCGGGGAAGCCCGTCATCAGCACGCAGCTCCCGACCGGCGTCTCCTGGGTGAATCGGCACGGCGTGACCGGATTGCTCGTTCCCCCATCGAGCGCCGACGCTCTGGCCGAAGCCGTGAATCGCGTGCTCGACGATGAAGCGCTTCGTCGGCGCATGGGAGAGACGGCCCGCCGATATGTGGGCGCGCGCTTCACCCGTCAGCAGATGGCGCGCGCCGTCCTGGAGCTTTACGAAGAGGTCCTCTCCGCCACGACGCGCCCCGCGCCCGCGCGTCCGTGACCCACGCTGCCTCATGAGCGTCGTGGGCGAAGGGGCAAGCGGCGAAGGATCTCCTCAACGATCGCCTCTGGCGTCCGCCGCCCGGTCTCCACTCGCAGATCGGCTTGCTCGTAGGCCGGAAGGCGCGTGCGCCAGAGCTCTCGCATCTGCTCGGCCGAGCGATAAAGGGGACGATTCGTCGTTCCTGCCAGCCGTTCCAGAATGACCTCCAGCGGACAATCGAGCCAGATCGAGATGCCCAATCGCCGCACCTGACGGCGATTCTCCTCACTCACGAACGCCCCCCCTCCAAGCGCGACGACGACCTCGTCCCGCACCTCCAGCCCGCACAAGGCGCGACGCTCCATCTCGCGGAAGGCAGCTTCGCCCATGCGCTCGAAGATCTCGCGGATCGAAAGGCCCACCTGCTCTTGGATCCACTCATCGAGGTCCAGGAACGCATATCCGAGCCGTTCGGCCA
The DNA here is from genome assembly GCA_002898775.1 of bacterium HR08. Classification (GTDB taxonomy): domain Bacteria; phylum Acidobacteriota; class Blastocatellia; order HR10; family HR10; genus HR10. Next base: position 9,228 of record BEHK01000016.1, read on the forward strand.
GCAGGCGTCCGATCGTCGTCTTCCCCGCGCCCATGAACCCGACCAGGAAAATGCGCGTCATCGTTCGACGATCTGCTCCAGCATGGAGAAGAAGGCGGGGAAGGAGATGGCCACGACTTCGGGGTCCCGAATGATCGTCTCCCCTTCGGCCCACAGGCCGGCGATGGCGAAGGCCATCGCGATGCGATGATCACCTTCGGGCTCGATCTCCGCTCCGCGAAGCGCTTGGGGTCCTGCGACGACCAGCCCATCCGCGCGCTCGACCACCCGCGCCCCCATGCGCCGCAGATTCTCCACGGTCGCACGAATGCGATCGCTCTCTTTCACGCGCAGCTCGCCCGCATCGCGCACGACAATTCCCCCGGGCATGCGCGTCGCGAGGACAGCCAGAAGAGGGATCTCATCAATCACCGCCGGGATGAGCGCCCCCTCGAGCACGAGCGGCTCCGCGCGCGATGTCCGAGCCGCGGGCCTTGAAGTCACCCGAACATCCCCCACCGTCTCCCCATGCCATCGGCGTGGATTCTCGATCGCCACGTTCGCTCCCCACCGACGAAGCACCTCGAGGAAGCCCGTGCGCGTCGGATTGAGCAGAACGTCGCGAACGAGGAGCTGCGAGCCCGGCAGCGCGAGCGCGCCCGCGATGAAGAAGGCCGCTGAAGAGATGTCTCCGGCGATCCGATACTCACGAGCACGAAGTCGCGGGCGTCCGCAGATGGAGATGGCTCCGCCGACCGCACTCACCTGAGCGCCGAACTCAGCGAGCATGATCTCCGTGTGATTCCGCGTCGGCACGGACTCTTCGACGGTCGTCATCCCCGAGGCGAAAAGCCCCGCGAAGAGGACGCAGGACTTCACCTGCGCGCTCGCGACGGGAAGTCGGTACCGGATCGGACGCAGCGTTCCTCCGCGGATCGTCAACGGGGCGTAGCGATCCCCGCGGGCGTGAACCGTCGCCCCCATGAGGCGCAACGGATGCACGATCCGATCCATCGGCCGACGCCGCAGGGAGGCATCCCCCGTGATCGTGCTCTCGAAGGGCTGCCCGGCCAGGATCCCCGCGATCATGCGGATGGTGGAGCCGGAATTCCCGGCATCGAGCGTGTGCGCCGACGGCGTGAACCCCTCCAGCCCCACGCCGCCAACGGTGACCGTCATCCCCGCCTCGATCTCGATTGGAACGCCCAGGGCGCGGAGGCAAGCCAGCGTACGCTCGCAGTCGAGACTCGGCGAGAAGTTATGCAACCGGGAGACGCCCTCGCCGAGCGCGGCGCACAACGCCGCCCGATGAGAGAGCGATTTATCGCCCGGCAGGCGCACTTCTCCGGCGATGCGCTTCGCCCCGCTGATCACGTAGCTTGACATAGAACCCTTGCTATGTTACACCATTCCCTCCGAAGATGCATACAATCAGCTCCGCGAACAAAAAAAGCGCGCGCCCGAGTGATGTCTCTCCTGAACACGTCGCCCGGCCTTGCCGCTCTTCGCGCGCTCAGGAGGGGGAATGACGGAACGCGCCGCCCTGGAGACCTACAGCATCAGCTTGAGCGTAGCGAGCGGACTCGAATTCGTGGAACTCGCGGAGATGGTGACCACGACCTTGGCCCGCCTCGCCGGCTTTGATGAGGAGACGGCCATGTGGATCAGCATGGCCGTGCGCGAAGCCGTCATCAACGCCATCAAGCATGGGAACAGGGAGGATCGGCAGAAGCGGGTCGAGATCCAATACGCCTTCAACCACGATGGCCTCAGCATCCGCGTGACCGATCAGGGGAGCGGATTCGATCCCTCCCAGGTGCCGAACCCGCTGGATCCGGAGAACCTGTTGAAGCCGACCGGGCGCGGGATCTTCTACATGAAGGCCTTCATGGACGAAGTGGACATCCGGTCTGCTCCCGGCGAGGGGACGATCGTTCGCCTGAGGAAGAAGAGGCGTCCGAGGAGCGCGTAGATGATCCGCATCAAGCACCGCACTATCGGCGACGTCCACCTCCTCGATATGGAAGGGCGCCTCACGATCGGCGAGGGAACGGCCCCCTTTCGCGAAGCGATCCATCGCGTGATCCAGCTCGGCGGACGACGGCTCGTGCTCAATCTCGCGGGCGTCACGCATATGGACAGCTCGGGCATCGGCGAGCTGGTGAGCGCCTATATGACCGCGAGCCATCTCGGCGGCTGCGTGAAGTTACTCCATGTCCCCCCGCGCATTCAGGAGGTTCTGACGGTCACGAAGCTGGCCACCGTCTTCCAGACCTTCGACGACGAGATGACCGCCGTGGAGAGTTTTCGGTAGCCGTATGCCCTCCGAGAGCGTCCGGCGCGCGAGAGGCGCCTGCTTCGCCACGTCCACTCTCGGAGTCACGGGGAGAGATCGCGCAAACTCTCACGAAGGACGGCGCGGACGATGCGAAGGGGGACGTCGTCGCGCACCGTCACATGGCCGATGCGCGTCGGGAGGACGAACGTCAATCGCCCGGCGCGCGCTTTCTTATCATGGCGCATGGCGGCCAGAATCGCTTCGGGATCCAGATCGGCGATCGCGGGGAAGCGACCGCAGGCGAGGACCGCGCGACGAATACGCTCCGCTTCGTCCGAGGACAAGAGGCCCAGGCGTACCGCCAGACGCGCGGCCATGATCATCCCATAGCCCACAGCCTCCCCGTGCCGGAATCGGCGGTAGCCCGTGACGGCCTCCAAGGCATGCCCGAAGGTGTGCCCGAAATTGAGGATTCGGCGAAGCCCCGATTCGCGCTCATCGCGGCGTACGATATCGGCCTTGATCTCGCAGCAGCGCCGGATCACCGGTACAAGGGCCGCCACCTCGCCCGCCTTCAGCGCCTCCACGCGCGCGACGATCCAGTCGAAAAGCGCAGCGTCTCGAATCACCCCATACTTGAGCGCCTCGCATAAGCCCGCCGCCAGCTCCCGCCGTGGCAATGTGCGCAGGGTCGAGACATCGGCCAGTACGAGTCGCGGTTGATGAAAAGCGCCGACGAGATTCTTCCCCTGCGGCACGTTCACCCCGGTCTTTCCTCCCACCGAACTGTCAATGGCGGCCACCAGAGTCGTCGGAATTTGCACATAGGCGATCCCCCGCAGGAACGTGGCAGCCACGAATCCGGCGACGTCCCCGACGACGCCTCCCCCCAAGGCGACGATGGCACTCGCGCGATCCAGATGCTGATCGGCCAATTCCCCATACAACCGCTCGACCGTGCGCATCGTCTTGTAGCGCTCGCCATCGCCGATGAGGTGCACGGAGACGGGGAAACCCGCTCGCCGAAGGCTGGAGCGAAGCTTCGCCCCGTAGAGGCCGAACACCCGCGCGTTGGAGATGAGCGCGAGCCGCGGCGCCCCCCCCAGCACCGCACGCACCGACTCCCCAGCGCGCGCGAGCACCTCCGCTCCGATCACGATGTCATAGCTGCGCTCGCCGAGCGCCACTCGGATGCGCGCCGGCTGGCTCATCTCCTCCTCCGGCGTCGTCCCAATACGATCTTCACCTCGTCCAGAAGCGGCTCGATCGTGGGCGCGCTCGCCCCAATCTGTCGCACGATCTCCTCGGCCGTATAGCGCTCGCCGGTCTCCCACAGCTCGATCAAGAATCGCCCGGCGCGCGGATGGCGCCACCATCGGTGCCCGAACTTCGTCTTCACGTAATCGCGCAGCCACACCTCGGCGATCCAGGCCCGCCAATAATCGGCCGCGTAAAATCCATCATCCACGTCGCTCAAGAATTCCTCGGGCGGATACTGAAAGCCCGTCGCGCGCGTGAGCCGTTCGGCGTACGCCGCCGCGACCTCCTCCGGCTCATCCGTCGCGTGCAGGAGCTGCTCGTATTCGCACTTGGCCGCATAGCGGCGAAGGAGAAAGAGCCGCTGTCCCGCCATGAGCTTCAGGAAGTGCTCGCTCGCCGGGAAGCGAAGCGCGTCCTCGAGCCATCGAGGCTCCCGCAGCAACGATTCGAGGAGGAAGGCGTACATCTCACTCAGGGCGCGATCACCGGCATAGCGGAATTCCGGAAGGAGCGCGGCCGAGGTCCACGCGTAATGCTGCGCGTGTCCGGCCTCGTGAAGCAGCGCTTGATAGTCCGGCGCGCCGCCATTAGGGGCGATGACGAGCTTGATCTCCTCGGGGATCCGAATGGGTGCGCAGAAGGCGCGCGGATGCTTCCGCGGCCGCTCCTCGTCATCCATCTCGATGTTCCTCTGCCGATCCGCCTCAATGCCCAATCCCTGCAGCACATCCGCATAGATCGCCCGCAGCCCCTCCCTGGGGAAGACCTCGGCATATCGCTCCAAGCGAAGGAACGCCGGGATGTCGGCGCGATGCGCCTCCTGCGGGCGCACGCCCAATTCGCTCCACAGAGCCTCTTGCAGATGCGCCTGATAGAGCTCCTCCGTCTCCTCCAGGAACTGCGCCCACTGGCGACCGAGCGCCTCGAAATCAAGCGCGCGCAGGGTGCGGTATACCGACCGATAGTCCGGATGCCCGAATCGGCGCGCCGCGCGGTGCATCTCGCGCCACCGCTCTGCGCGAAGCTCGTTCGTCCGCCGGAGGATGTCCAGACACGCGGCGTGCAGCTCGCGACGTCGAGCAGGGCTGGGCTCCGTCGCCAACCGTTGCTGCGCTTGAGCGAACGTGAGCACTTCCTCATCCCACGCGATCTCCGCCGCCGCTTCCGCGCGCGCGATCCGCTCCGTCAGAGGACGCACGGCCATCTCCAACGCGCGCTCGGTGGCCTCGGCGATCAGCAGATCGAGCGCGCGCCGCGCCGTCTCGAAGGCCTCCGGGATCGCCTCGCGCTCGCGCCGCAAGGCTTCGACGGCCTCGGGGGTGAAGAGGTGCCCGTACCGATCATAGATCGGCTCCAGATCAAGCGCATCCTTCCGTCCGGAATAATGCTCGTACTCCTCGCGCGCGAGCGCTTCGTGGAAACGGGCCAACTCCTCTCGATAGGTCTCGAGCATCGCCACGCCTTACAACCCAACGATGATGAATCGAGGATTCCGGAGCTGTCAAGCTCAGGGGACCGACCGTCTCCGCGGGGTGCGCTCTCGTTCACGGAGCCGCGTTTCTTGACAGGCTTTCTCGAAGACCGGTACGCTTATCCCCCGACGATCGGTCTATGAGCGAGGGATATTCCATCACGGTCGCCGTCACGGGAGCCAGCGGCGCCTGCTATGCGCAGCGCCTGTTGCAGCTTCTGGACGCGAGCCCGCGCGTCCGACAGATCAATCTGCTCATCAGTGAGAACGGGCGTCGCGTCTTCGCCGAGGAACTGGATGTGGACATTCCCCATCCGCTGAATCTGGAGGTGGCGGACCGGTTGGGGTTCTCTCGACATAAGCTCGCGTGTTTCCAAGTGAACGATCTGGGGGCGCCGATCTCCAGCGGTTCCTATCCGGTGGATGGCATGGTCATCATCCCGTGCAGTGTCGGGACGCTGGGAGCGATCGCCACGGGCGCGACGACCAATCTGATTCACCGGGCCGCCGACGTGATGTTGAAAGAAGGGCGGCGCCTCGTCCTCGTCGTGCGCGAGACGCCGCTCAATGCCATCCACTTGCAGAACATGCTGACACTGCGGCAACTCGGAGCGGTGATCCTGCCGGCCATGCCCGCTTTCTATCACCGTCCGCGCACGATTGAGGATGTGGTGAAACACTTCGTCTATCGCATCCTGGATCATCTGGGGATCGAACATCCGCATGAGACGATGTGGCGAGGAGGCCGCGCATGGACGTGAGAGCGACATCGGAGATGTCTGCGCCCCGCGCTCTCGGAACGGCGCTTTGGCGGAACACGCGCCTGACGCTGGAGATGATCAAGATCGAGCACACGCTCTTCGCCCTGCCCTTCGCGCTGCTGGGGGCGATCTTCGCCGCCCACGGGCTTCCCGACGGGCGCACGCTCGTGTGGATTCTCGTCGCCATGGTGGGGGCGCGCAGCGCCGCCATGGCCTTCAACCGGCTCGTGGATTGCGAGTTCGATCGTCAGAATCCGCGCACGCGCGATCGCGCGCTGCCGGCCGGGCGGGTGAGTGCGGGCTACGTTCGCGCGTTCGTCCTTGTCTCGGCAGCCGTGTTCGTGCTGGCGGCCGCCATGTTGAACCGGCTCACGCTGCTGCTGGCGCCAGTGGCCCTGGCCTCGATCCTCCTGTACTCCTACACGAAGCGGTTCACCGAATATTCGCATCTGGTGCTCGGCTGGTGCCTGGCTATGGCGCCGACGGGCGCATGGATCGCCGTACGCGGCGCTCTGGATGAGCTACTGCCGCTGGCCATAAGCCTCACCGTCATGATGTGGGTGGCCGGCTTCGACGTGATCTATGCCTGCCAGGACGTGGACTTCGATCGCCGCGTGGGCTTGCGTTCGCTGCCGGCGCGATTCGGCATCCGGCGGGCGCTGTGGATCGCGCGGGGATTTCACGCGGTCGCGTTCGCCAGTCTCGTGTGGGCCTCTCGCCTGGCCGGATCGCGTTGGCTCGGGGGGATTGGGCTCGCGGCGACGCTCGGGCTCCTCATCCGACAACATCGGCTCGTTCGCCCCGATGATCTCTCGCGGGTCAACGAGGCCTTCTTCACGACGAATGCCTGCGTGAGCCTCATCCTGCTGCTCACCATGGGAGGGGAGGTACTCGTACGATGATGCGCTTCGACGCGTGGGAGAAAGACACCCTGGAGATGTACATCGCCCGCTCGGAATTGGCGCCGATCGCCGAGAAGGTCTTCGCCGGCGAGCGCCTCACGTTCGAGGACGGCGTGGCGCTCTATCGCTCGAACGACCTCTTGACGCTCGGTGCCCTCGCCAACTTTGTGCGGGAGAAGAAGAACGGCAATGTCGCCTACTACATCATCAACCGCCACATCAATCCGACCAACATCTGTTTCGTGGATTGTCAACTCTGCGCCTTCGCCCGCAAGGTCGGGGAGGAAGGCGGGTGGACCATGAGCATCGAGGAGGTCGTTCAGACGGCCGCGCGCGGCTACACCGAGTCCGTGCGCGAGTTTCACATCGTCGGCGGCCTGCATCCGTATCTCCCGTTCCAGTACTACGTGGATCTGTTGCGGGCGCTGAAATACCACTTCCCGAACGTACACCTGAAGGCCTTCACCTGCGTGGAACTGGACTACCTGGCGAAACTGGCGGGGAAGTCCCTGCACGAGACGATCGCGATCCTGAAAGACGCGGGATTGGATTCGGTCCCCGGCGGTGGCGCCGAGATCTTCGCCCGTCGCGTGCGCGACATCATCTGCACGCATAAGATCAGCGGCGAACGCTGGCTGGAGGTCGCCCGCGCCGTCCACGAGTGCGGCCTGAAATCCACGGCGACGATGCTCTACGGCCACGTCGAGACCTACGAGGAGCGCGTGGATCACTTGCTGCGGCTGCGCGCCCTTCAGGATGAGACGGGTGGATTCACGGCCTTCATCCCTCTGGCCTTTCATCCTGAGAACACGCGACTGAGCCATCTGCCGTGGACGACGGGCATGGACGATCTGAAGAACATCGCCGTCGCGCGGCTGCTGCTGGACAATTTCGATCACATCAAGGCGTACTGGATCATGATGGGGCCGAAGCTGGCGCAGGTCGCTCTGCGATTCGGGGCGGACGATTTGGACGGGACGGTGATCGAAGAGAAGATCTACCACATGGCGGGCGGACAGACGCCGCAGGGGCTCACCCGCGCGCAGATCGAGCATCTGATCCGACAAGCGGGCCGCGTCCCCGTCGAGCGCGATTCGCTCTATAATCCCGTCGCCCCGGCGGCGACCGCCTCCGCCTGAACGGAGGATTGGGTTGCTAAACCGCGCGCGCTCCTCTACAATGCATCCGCACAGGCGCGGTGAATAAGACGATGGACATGGGGAAGAGGCGAGCGAACCATGAAGTGTGAATACTTCGTCTGGACGGACCGGACTCGTCTCCCTTCAGTCGCCGACGTGATCGCCAAACTCACAGAGAGCGGGTATGCGTGTCGCGTTCGGTCACGCGGCGAGGAGACGTCGAACGCCACCTACTGGACCGCGCTCGACGTGGAAGCCCAGACGGATCGCGGCGTGGAAGTCTGCACGATCACCGTCGCCCATCCTTCGGCCGAAGAGATCGAGGAGCTGCGGCAGACGTACGAGTCCCTCCCCCTGCAGGTCAAGAAAGCCGCGCGCAAGTTCAAGATCGAGGCTGAAGCCGACGAGTACGGTCAACCGACCGACTTCCACCTGAAGGTCATCGCGACGCTCGCGCGCTTGACCCATGGGGTTGTGGATGACCCGCAGGAGAACGGGCTCATGTTGCTGGAGGAGTTCGAGGCCTACATGAGCTGACGCGCGGATGCTCCGCTCACAATGGCGAAGGACTTCACGACGCGCCCATTGACGATCGGGATCACGTGCTATCCGACTTATGGGGGCAGTGGCATCGTCGCCGCCGAATTGGGGAAGGAGTTGGCGCGGCGAGGACACACGGTCCATTTCATCGCGGCCTCCCTGCCGATGCGGCTCACGGAGCTCTCGGACCGCCTCTTCTTTCACGAAGTCGAGATGCTCGAGTATCCGCTCTTTGAGCATCTCCCGTACGACCTGGCGCTGGCGACCCAGCAGTTCCGCGTCGCCTGCGAATACGGGTTGGACCTCTTGCACGTCCATTACGCCGTCCCCCACGCCATCAGCGCGTATCTGGCGCGCGAGATGCTCCGCTCCTCTCGGTATCTGCCCGTGATCACGACGCTGCACGGGACCGATATCACGCTCGTCGGGCGCGACCGCTCGTATTTGCCGATCACGCGCTTCGGCATCGCGCAGAGCGACGGGGTCACGGCCGTCTCTCAGTACCTGCGTCGAGCGACCTGCGAGATCTTCGGACTTTGCGACATCCGGGTCATCCCGAACTTCATCAACGGCGAGGACTACGCGCGCCGCCCGCGCCCGGAACTGCGCGAGCGCTTCGCGCCCGCCGGGGAGAAAATTCTCGCGCACATCTCCAACTTCCGCCCCATCAAGCGGGCTCCCGATTGCGTGGAGATCTTCGCGCGCGTGGTCGAGCGCGTCCCCTCTCGACTCCTCATGATCGGTGATGGGCCGGACCGCGCGCGCGTCGAATGGCTCGTCGAACGCTATGGACTCACCGGACACGTCCATTGCGTGGGGAAGCAACCCAATATCGCTGACTTCCTCTCGATCGCCGATCTGCTGCTGCTGCCGAGCGAGATGGAAGCGTTCGGACTGGCGGCGCTCGAAGCCATGGCCTGCGAAGTCCCCGTCATCGCCAGTCGCACTGGCGGCGTGCCCGAAGTCGTCGAGGATGGCGTGACCGGAGTGCTCCTCCCCTGCGGCGACATCGAGGCCATGGCCCAGGCCGCCACCGCCCTGCTGCAGGACGACGAGCGTCGTCGTGAGATGGGACGACGGGCGCGCGAGCGCGCACTGGCTCACTTCTCGAGCGAACGCATCATCCCCATGTACGAGGCCTATTACCGCGAAGTCCTCGCCCGCGCTTCGGAGGGGAAGAGATGAGCGAGCGCTCCACAGACTCCCGCGATCACCCCCCGGTGGAGATCGAGGACGTGATCCGACGGATCATCGAGCGCCTGGAGGCGACGTATGGCCGGCCTCGACGCCGCCGGGATCGCGATCCCCTGGACACGCTGATCGAGACCATCCTCTCGCAATCCACGAACGATCGGAATCGCGATCGCGCGTTCGCGCAGCTGAAGGCCCGCTTCCCCACGTGGGAGGCCGTTCGGCGCGCTTCGACGCAGCAGATCGCGGCCGCGATTCGAATCGGCGGATTGGCGCGGATCAAATCCGCGCGCATCAAGCGCGTCCTGCAGGAGATCCAACGGCGCACGGGCGCCCTCGATCTCTCCTTCCTCACGCGCGTGCCGACGGTCGAAGCGCTGCACTTCCTCCGCTCGCTCGACGGTGTCGGCCCGAAGACGGCCGCGTGCGTCTTGCTCTTCGCCTGTGGGCGACCGGTCTTCCCCGTGGACACGCACATCCGGCGCGTCGCGGAGCGGCTCGGCCTGATCCCTCTCAGATGTTCCGACGAACGCGCGCACGAGCAGCTCGGCCGCCTCATCCCCGCCCGCCACTGCTACGCCGTCCACATCAACCTGATCCGCCTCGGCCGCGATGTCTGCCGCCCGCGAAACCCGCGCTGCGCGGCTTGCTGCCTCGCCCCCGATTGCGCCTACGCGCGCCAGAGGAAGAAGGCCTAACCCGAGACGCACCCTCGCCTGTGAACGCGCGCTCTGCTAAGCTTCCGTGTTCAGAGCGCTGGGAGGACGCCTATGGACGATACGATCGCTCGCATTCAAGCCGCTCTGAGAGAAGCCGGGGTGGACGGATGGCTCTTCTACGACTTCCGCCAATCCGACCCCATCGCGTATCGCATCCTGAAACTCGACAGACAGCGCCTGGGAACGCGCCGGTGGTTCTATTTCATCCCGGCTGATGGCGAACCCGTGAAGATCGTCCACATCATCGAGTCGGAGCAGTTGGACGCTCTTCCGGGGGCGAAGCTCGTCTACCTCCCATGGTCGCAGCTTCACGAACACCTGCAGCGCGTGCTGCGCGGGCGCCGGCGCATCGCCATGCAATATTCTCCGGACAACGCCATCCCCTACGTCTCGCGCGTGGATGCCGGGACCGTCGAGCTCGTCCGTCGCTTCGGCGTCGAGATCGTCTCTTCGGCCGATCTGGTACAGCAATTCGAGGCCGTCTGGAGCCCGGAGCAACTGCAGACGCATCTTGAGGCGGAACCGAAGATGCGCCGGATCGTGGACGAAACCTTCGCCGAGATCGCCCGATGTGTCGCCTCCGGGCGCTCGACCGATGAGTATCGCCTCCAGCAATTCATCCTCCAGTGCTTCGAGCGCGAAGGGCTGGTGGCCGATCATCCTCCGATCGTCGCCGCCGATGCCCACTCGGCGAATCCCCACTACAGCCCGACGCCGGATTCGGCTTGGCCGATTCGCGAGGGGACGTTCGTCCTCATTGACCTCTGGGCGAAGTTGCGCGATGCGCCGCGCGCCGTCTACGTGGACATCACCTGGACGGGATTCGTCGGCGATGTCGTGCCCGATCGCTACGCGCGCATCTTCCGCATCGTGCGCGAAGCCCGCGATCGCGCCATCGAGTTCGTGCGCGAGGCCGTGCGGACGCGGCGCCCCATTCACGGATGGGAGGTGGATGACGTCGCGCGCGAGGTGATCCGGCGCGCCGGATTGGGCGACTTCTTCATTCATCGAACCGGCCACTCCATCGGGGAAGATGTGCACGGCAACGGCGCCAACATCGACAACCTGGAGACGCGCGACACTCGCCGCATCCTCCCGCACACGTGCTTCTCCATCGAGCCGGGGGTGTATCTCGAAGGCGAGTTCGGCGTGCGCAGCGAAGTGGACGTCTATGTGGGGGATGACGATGTGATCGTGACGGCGCGCCCGATTCAGACGGAGATCGTGCCCATCCTGACGCTCCTCTGACGCTATTCGCGCAGCACATATCCAACGCCGCGGACGGTGTGAATGAGCTGGCGCGCGAACGGGCGATCGAGTTTGTTGCGCAGGGCATTAATGTACACGTCCACGACGTTGGTCAGCGCGTCGAAGGTCTCCCCCCACGCCTCCTGCGCCAACATGGCGCGCGTGAGGACCTGGTTGGGATGACGCATGAGGCATTCGAGCAGGGCGAATTCTTTGGGCGTCAGGGCGATCTCCCGACCGGCGCGCGTGACGCGCCGCGCCACCGGGTCCAAGATGAGATCGCTGACCTGCAGCCGCAGGTCCACATGCTCACGACGGCGCCAGAGCGCCCGCAGACGCGCCAACAGTTCGGCGAAGGCGAAGGGCTTAGTGAGATAATCATCGGCCCCACTCTCGAAGGCTTCGACCTTCACGTCCACATCGTCCCGAACCGTCAGCATGAGGATCGGCGTCGGCACACCGCGTCGGCGCAACTCCCGACACACCTGGATCCCATCCCGCCCGGGGAGACGAATATCGAGGATGAGGAGATCGTACCGCCGTTCGCTTCCCAGGCGGAGGCCCACCTCCCCATCTGACGCGACCTCCACCAGGTGCCCCTCCTCCTCCAGCCCGCGCCGGAGGGCCTCGGCCATCTTCGGCTCATCCTCCACGATCAAGATGCGCACCGGTCCTCCTCAACCGCATGGGAAGCGCACTCCTGAAGGATGCACGCGACGGAGCAACCCTCTCCACTCTACCAGAAATGAGAGGCTCTCACCGGCCTCCCGGAGATCAGGTGCTCACGTTCACTTCTTGAACAACCGATCGAAGGCCGCACGCGGGTCCTGAATCTGCATGGGCGAGGTGGTCGTCTCCCGCTCCACGACTCTTCGCGGCTCGAAGAACTCGCACGCGTTCCGCACATCCTTCCGCGGGATGCGCGCCGGGATCGGCTCGGTGCATTCGAACCGACTCCCCGGATCGAAGTGGAGGCAATTCTTGCAGGTGTGCAGATCCGCGTGACACTTCGGACACTCGCCGTCCACGGGGATGCCGATCTCCACCGGAACGACGGCGCCGCAGATCGCACATCGGAAGACTTCGCGAACGGTCAACAGGTTCGGCTTCGGGAAGTCCCGCGAGCGTCGAACGGCGTGCAGCCACTCATCCTCCAGACGCCTCTGCCTTTCGCTCATACTCACTCCTCACGCCTCTCCTCGGGATATTGAACTCAGGGACGCCCAGTCCTTCGACCGGACACCGAGAGCTACGTCAGGCTTCATTATAGACCGACGCGCGCGCCCTGACAATTCGTCAGGCCCACATCTGGGCGCAGGAGAGACGGCGCGTCGGCCGATCAGAACGTTCTCATCTCAATCCGGAGACCCGCTCCGGCCGGATCTTATAGAGGACGCGGACCTCTCCCGGCCGACGATACGGATACTTCTCCACGCCCAAATACTTCTGCGCGAGCCGATCAATATGCTCCTCCGCCCCATCCTCGGTGATCTCAACGACGCGCCCCCGAACTTCCAGATAGCGATACGGATTGTCCGGGTCCAGGATCACCAGCGCGACGCGCGGATCGCGCCGCATGTTGCGATCCTTCACGCGCCCGCGCGCCGAGTTCACGAGCACGTGCGTCCCATCGAAGTCGCACCACACAGGCGTCACCTGCGGGGAACCATCAGGCATGAGCGTCGCCAAGACCGCGAACGCTCGCTTCTCGAAGAGGTCGAGATACGCGCTCGGAATCGCTTCCGGCATCTTCGTCATCCTCCCGATGTCGAGTTCGACGGCGAAGCGAATCAGTGTATCGAACGCTTCCGAGATTGGCAACCGCGTTGACGCTGGCGTGGTTTTGTGTATCATTCTCCGTATGATGGTCAACTGCCCGCGATGTGGGAAGCGAGTCCCGTGGGAATCGAATCCGTACCGCCCGTTTTGCTCGGAGCGGTGCAAGCTCATTGATCTGGGGATGTGGGCTTCGGGGGCCTATCGGATCGCCGGCCCTTCGGTCGCGCTCTCCTCGAGGAACCGCTCGGATGCCGAGTCCACCACCGGCGAGGATGAACATGGCGACGACAAGACGAATCCGTGATCGTTCGGTTCGATCCGCCTCGGCACGTCTGACGGCGGTGCTGGTGATCGCAGGGATGGTGGCGGCGTGGGTCGTCTACGCGGTCTTCTTCAGAGGCGGAGCCCGCCCTTCGACGGCTGCCATTGATGGCCTCCCTTGGGCACCGGAGGGTCATCGGCGCGCCCCAGATTTTCGCATCCGCACGCTCGACGGTCGCGAGATCGCCCTCTCGGACCTTCGCGGCCGAGTCCTCATCATTGATTTCTGGGCGACATGGTGTCCCCCTTGTCGGGATGAGATCCCGGTGCTCGTGGGCTTGAAGAACGAGCACGGCGATCGCGGGCTGGAGATTTTGGGGCTCACCATCGAAGACCCGGAGCGCGATGCCGATACCGTCCGGCAATTCGCCCGAGAACTCGGCATCAACTACACCGTCGGCTTCGCTCCCGACGGCGTGTTCGAAGCCTTCGTCGGACCGGGCGACCACCCGATCCCACAGACCTTCATCTTCGATCGCGAGGGGAAGCTGCGCGATCACCTGGTGGGATATGATCCGACGAGCGACGCCCGGCGGCTGCGGCGCACGATCGCCCGGCTGTTAGCGGAGTGAACGGGGGCGAGAACGCCATTTCTCCGAGACGTTCGCTCGCGCGGGATGACAATCCCCTCACCGGATGCTCGTGGAAATCGCGTCCTGATAGTTCAGCGCCGGGCTTGTTCGAGGACGAGGAGTTTCGGTATATTTCTCCGTTCGATAGTGGGCTATGAGCGGCGACCGAACCACGTGGAGCGTCCTCGCAGGCGCGCGATGGCGCGCGGCGCTCATCGGAAGTATGGCCGTATGGCTCGGCGCGATGGCCTTGCTGCTGGTGACGCGCGAGCGTGCTTCGGGCTTCATCAACATCACGACCGATCCGCCGAAGGCGACCGTCTTCATTGATGGCCGACCGGTCGGGCAGACGCCGCTGGTGATCGAACTGACGGCTGGGGCGCATCAGGTGGTCATCCGCAAAGAGGGGTATCGGCCGATCGAGCGCGAGATCTTCGCCGATCCCTCGGAACCAGAGGCCAGCTACGATTTCGCCCTGGAGCCGGCGATCCCCTCGGAGGCCTCCGGCGATCGGCAAGAGCGCATTCGGCAACTCAAGCGCCTCGTGGAGGAAGCTCTTCGACGCGGAGACTACGTCGCACCGGAGAACGCGAATGCTCTCTACTACCTCAATCAACTGCGACGCCTCGCGCCGGATGATCCCTTCGTCTCGGAGATGCACGAGCGCATCCGTCACATCCTCCGCCAACAGGCGGAAACCTCTCGCCGTCGAAGGCATCTCTCCTAGATTCGGAAGCTCGCCGCCGGTCTTCGCGACGACCCGCACCGCTCAGGGATGAGGCGGGCGCTCCTGCGCGCGAAGGAGCTCCCGCAGTCTCCTCACCCGCTGGCGAACTTCGGCCGCATTGGCCGCGTTCGGGACCTCCTCAAGATATCGCTCCGATTGCTCCAACGCGCGCGCGTATTCTCCCCGCCGCAGGAAGAGATTCGCCAGGTGCAGGCGCGCGATCGAAGACGTCGGCGGTGGGCCGAGAGAGATGGCTCGCTCCAGCTCCGCCTGCGCGCGCTCCAGGTCTCCCGTCTGCATGAGCGCGATCCCGTGGAGCATGCGCGCGGACCAATTGGCCGGATCGAGCGTCACAGCTCGCCGCAGCGACGTCAGCGCGGCCTCCGGCTCCCTCTGGAGCAAGTGCAGAAATCCCAGGTTCACATGTGGATGTGGCGCCTGCGGATCCACCTCGATCGCCCTCTGGAAAGCGGCACGCGCCTCAGCGAGCTGATTCAGACGGAGATATTGGACGCCGAGATCGTTGAGCGCCTGGACATAATGCGGGTGCAGCGCGAGCGCTCGCTGAAAGTGCGAGATCGCCTTCTGCGGATTTCCCTTGCGCGACTCCTTCGCCCCCTTCTCGTACTCCTTTCGCGCCTCTTTCGGGATCGCCTCGCTCAACCGCGCGAGGGAGATCGTCCCACCGGCGCGCGGCTTGGCGCCCTCTCGCTCCTTCTCCCGCAGGAAGACGTTCTGCGTGAAGACGCGCGCGGCGCGACTGAAGACCTCGATGCGCTCGACTTCAGTCTCGTATCGGTCGTTCCCCCAGACGACGATCTCGTAGGTCCCGTTGGGGACGGCGCGGAACTCGAAGTTCCCCAGCGAATCCGTGAAGGTCTCGCTCACGACGCTCTGCCCGAACGTGCGCAGCGTCACCCGAAAGCGCTCTTCGGCGGGAGCACCGGTCGGGAGATAGACGCGCCCGCGAATCTGATGCAAGGCGGCGCCGGGACCGGGCACCGGGCGCCCCTGTCCTTCCTGGCGCGCTCGCCCCTCGACGGCGAAGACCAACGTGATGAGGATCGCGTAGGCGGCGCGCATGCGTGGTGAGCCCTCCTTTCCTCGGGACGAAGCCCGAAGGTTCATCGAAGCGGGACGTCCTCGAAATGTCGCCGCAGCTTCCGGTAGGTCGTCCCCAAATCCTCAGGCAAGACGCGGGTCTCAGCGATGACGGTCGTGAAGTTCGTGTCCCCGAACCACCGCGGGAGCACATGCAGATGGAAATGGTCGGCGATGCCCGCTCCGGCTGCTCGCCCCAGGTTCATCCCGAGATTCAACCCATGCGGGCGGTAGACCTCCATGAGCACCCGGCAGCAGTACTTAGCCAGATCAGTCATCTCATCGGTGATGCTCTTGGGGGCTTCCGCAAAGGAGGCCAAGTGCGCATAGGGAGCGATCATCAGATGGCCCGTCGTGTAGGGGTACAGATTCAGGATGATGAAGTTCTCCCGCCCGCGATAGAGGATCAACGCCTGTTCATCGTTCAGCCGAGGCGCCTCGCAAAAGACGCACGCCTTCTGCTCCTCGGCGCTCGAGACGTACCGGAACCGCCATGGACTCCAGAGGAAATCCATGCTATTGATTGATCAGCTCCTTCAGCTCCTTCCCCGGCTTGAAATAGGGCATACGCTTGGGGGGGACATCCACCACCTCGCCCGTCTTCGGATTCCGCCCCCGACGGGGACCGCGCTCGCGGAAGCGGAAGGAGCCGAAGCCACGCAGCTCAATGCCCTCGCCCCGCTTCAGCGCGCTGACCAGGCTCTCCAGCACCGTCTCCACGATGACCTGCGAATCTTTCCGAGCCAGCTCGGCCGCTCGAGCGACCTCTTCGATGAGATCGGCCTTCGTCAACGTTTTCTTCGACGACACCGTCGCCTCGATCGGCTTCTGCGCATCCCTGTCCATAGCTTCCCCCTTCACCGAGAACACGCGCTAAAGTAGCAAATCTCCCCCCGCGGATCAAGATTCGGCGAGGGTTTGCTCGAGCCACTGCAGATAGCTCGCCGATCCTTCCACGATGGGGAGAGCGATGATCTCCGGGATCTGATAGCTATGCCACTGCCGGACGGCGGCCATGAGCGCCGGCCACTTCGCTCGACTCGTCTTCACCAGCAGCAGCGTCTCGCGATCTCGGACGACCCGCCCCTCCCACCAGTACACGGACGCGACCTCGGGCACCAGCGTGACGCACGCCGCCAGACGCCGATGGACGAGTGCTTCCGCGATGCGCTCCGCCTCTTCCCGACTGCCCGTCGTGATGAGTCCCACGCAATATTCCGCCGCCATATGCCCCCTCGCTCAGATGAAGTACGAGTAGATGTTCATCGAACGCGTGAGCAGCGCCACGGGATCCTCGACGTTCAGCGCCTCGCGCACGAGAAAGGCCTCCCCGTGCTCGACATCAATGAGCGCCCCGTAGTAGCGCTGCCGCGCTTCCACGCGCCGCAGGAAGCTCTCAGTGCTGATCCGCGTCTCCGGCTCCGGGCGCGCGGGATCATAGAGTTGCGAACGATGCGCGCGGATCGCCCGCAGCTTCTCCTCGGCGAAGGCCGTGATGTCCACGATGAAGCTCGGCGGGAGCGTGCGCGGGAAGAGGAAATACGCGAGAGCGTTCGGCCGATGCCGCGCGTGCCCCGTCTCAGGATCATACTTCGGTAAGCCGGCCAAGAAGGCCGCCTCGCGAACGATCCGACTCGTCTGCGCGTGATCCGGATGGGGATCTTCCCAATAGTGCGTGAAGACGACCTTCGGTCGGAACCGACGCAGCACGCGCACGAAGGCACGCCGCGCTTCCTCGTCGCAGAGGACGTGGCTGTCGGGCAGCCCGAGCGCCTCGCGCACGGCCACGCGCAAGATGCGCGCGGCCTCGGCGGCCTCGCGCGCCCGCTCCTCGGGCGTCCCGCGCGTTCCGGCCTCTCCGCGCGTCATATCCAGAATGCCCGTGCGATACCCCAAGGACGCCAGCTTGAGCAGCGTCCCCCCCATCGCTAACTCCACGTCATCGGGATGAGCGCCAACGGCCAAAACGTCTACGGTCTCCTCAGCCACCATCTCTCCCTCCCGATCAATATCGCAAGAAGGCCCCGATCCCCCCGGCAGCTTCTAATCTCTCTGCCGCCGGTCCCCGCACCTCCTCCACGCTGCCGCCCAGCGCGAGCACGCGTTCCAAGACGCGATTGAGGAAGCCGGGGACAGCTTCCAAGGTCCCTCCGCAATACCAACAGGTCGCGCGCTGCGGCTCCCAGAAGAGAGCGCCGCACTGCGTGCAGGCCGAGCCCGTGAGCGTACAATGGCCCGCATAGACGAGCCGCCAGACCCGCCCCGCATTGAGCGCCTCCAACGTCGCCATCGGCCCGACGACGGCCCGATCCCCCTTGGCGGCGGCCGTCAGCAGAGCGTCCACCATCTGCAGCTCGGCCTGACGCTCGACTTGCTCTTCGACGCGGATCGCTTCGGCCAGGACCTCCGAAGCAGGAGCCGTGACGGGGAGAGAGATCGTGCCCGCGACGCGCTCGCTCAAGCGCTTGGGCAAGACGCGCATCAACTCGCCCACGGCCTCTACCGTCCCCCCGACGATGAGCCGATCGAAACGATACCGCTCCACCAATTCCCTCAAACGCTCGGCCACATGCACGGCATGCCAGTGCACATGCGCATCGTGATGCCGCTGCAGGTTCTTCTGCGACCACAGCCGATCCATGCTCGTCGTCACCGTGCGGCGCGGCACGTCATCGAAGACGGCCTCGTGTTCCTGGATCTCGCCCATATACACGGTGAAGAGTCGCGCCTTCTCCTTGTCCATGAGGACGACGCCATAGCGCTCATATTCATCGAGGGCCTCGATGAGCGGCCGAAGATACGGGACGTTCTCAAAGCGCGCCACGCTCGGCATGGGGACCGGCAGATCGCGGTCCCACCAGAAATCATGCCGAGCGTCGCAGAAGACGACCAGGCTTTTCTTCTTCGGCTCGTAACTGCGAATGAAGCGCAACAGGCGCGCGCGACTGCGCTCGAACTCCTCGCGCGCCCGCTCGTCCACTCCGCGTTCGACATCTCGCAACAGATTCTGCGCTACCGTCTCGAAGCCGCGCTTCCGGTTGCTCGCCTTCGATTGATCCACGTCCAGATACAGGCTCAACACCCACCCATCACCCTGCGGCGCGTAGGCCTTCAGCATCTCGATGTCCTCGTATGAGACCATAGGCATCCCTCCGAGCTGAAGATGCACGATCACTCCTCATTCCCCGCCGCCGCGCGCCCACCCTCCCGAATCCGTCGAACGGTGAAGCGCGAGATCCGAGCGGGCTCATCCGGTCGAATCCCCGCCTTCATCCGCGCGTAACGGAGCTGCTCCTCCACCGTCTCGATCCCGGGCAGATCCGGCAGCAACAGTCCGCGCCGTCCATCATCCGTCTCCACAATGACCCCATAGCGTTTCGGATCCAGCTCCTTCGGATCCGCGACCGGCTCCGGCGGTGAGAGGATATCTACCGAGAACACCAAATCCTCAAGCTCCTCCTCGCGCACCGGTTCAAACCGCGGATCGCGCGTGGCCGCAGCGATGGCGTTGTGAATGACCTCGCGGGCGACGTTCTCCTGGACGGGCTCGATGGTCCCGATGCATCCCCGCAGTTGCCCCTGGCGCGTCTTGAGGCTGACGAAGACACCGGCGCGTTCGGCCGCCATCCCCTGAAGCTGCCGCGGAGGATCGAGCACGCGCCTCTCCTTGATGTAGGCCTCGACCGCGCGCCGCGCGAGCGCGGGGAGCTCCGCCTCACCCACACGCTCGCCTCGCCCATCGCCCGCCGAATAATCAGCGAGTATGGCCGCCATGTACCCGACGCCGAACGGCCCCTCGTAGGAGAAGACCTCCGGACGATGGAGCGTGCGCCCTAAAGCCCCGTAGGCGATCAGAAGCGACCGATAGATGTCCTCGCCCGCTTCTTCGCGCAGATCGGGATCAATCCGCAGGATGCGCTCGAAATCGTCCGCGCGGATCGCCTCGACGATCGCCTCATCGTACCGATGCGCTTCGGGATGATACCCGGCCGGAGCTCCAGGCTTCAATCGGTGGCTCATGTCACCACTGGCGCAAATCGCCACGCGAAGGCCCAGTTGCTCGGCCGCCTCGGCCACGCACTCGCCAAAGCGCATGTGATCCTCAAACGGGCGCAACGATAAGCCCACGACCAGGACACTCGATCGCCATCCCGCCTTGAGCAAATAGTAGAGCGGGACCATCGCGCCGTGATCCAATCGGCGTCCGGCCGGCACGAGCCACATCGGCAGCCCCCGCTCGTGCGCCACGGCCACCAGGCGCGACAGCAGCACCACGTGATTCGGGACATCGAATTCGACCTGCGGGGCGCCGAAATCCCACAAATCCCCGCGCAGCCGAGGGCCGCTGTAGGCGCTGAAACTCTGAGGATCCAGCGGCGCATGCGGGCTGATGATGACCACGACATCCGGCCGCGACGCGACCAAACGCCGCATCATCTGCTCAACACCGCGCACCGTCGCCTCGACGTCCTTCACGTGTCGGCCCCCGACCTCCGGGATGATGATCGGCGGATGCGGAGAAACCCCGGCGAAGACCACGGCCGATCGCATAGCGCACCTCACTCCCTTCCCCCTCCGGGCGAAATCGCTTCGCCCGAGACAAATCGGCCTCACTCGACCGACGCGGGAGCCGCGATGGCCATTCCCTCACGCACCAACTCCTCCAACTCCTGGCGATCCAACGTCTCGCGCTTGATCAGCTCCCGCGCCACATGGCGCAAGGCCGCCTGCTTCTCTTGCAAAATCCTCCGCGCGCGCTGATAGGCCTCAGTCACCACCCGGTGCACCTCCTCATCAATCGCGCGCGCCGTCTGCTCGCTGAAATTCCGCTCCTCATAAGCGGGGAGCGCCCCCTGCAGGAACTGCCCCGACCACGGGCGACCGTACGTCAACGGCCCCAGGCGCTCGCTCATGCCGAAGCGCATAACCATCTGGCGCGCGATCTCGGTCGCCTGCTCCAGATCATTGTGCGCGCCCGTGGAGATCTCCCCGAAGACCAACTCCTCGGCCGCGCGCCCCCCCAGCAGCACGACCAGACGATCTTCCAATTGCGGCTTCGTGAGCACATATCGGTCTTCCGTCGGCAGTTGCAACGTGGCGCCGAGCGCCCCGATCGTGCGCGGGATGATCGTGACCTTATGCACGGGATCGGCATGCGGCACCGAGAGGGCGCAGAGCGCGTGCCCGACTTCATGATACGCCACCCGCTCTTTCTCCTCGGGCGACATGATCCGCCCTTTCTTCTCCAATCCGAGCAGGACGCGATCAATGGCGTTGTCGAAATCGCGCATCTCGACGGCTTCGGCTCCGCGCCGCGCGGCCAAGAGCGCCGCCTCGTTCACGATATTGGCGAGATCGGCGCCGACCATCCCCGGCGTCCGCGCAGCGATGACGCGCAAGTCCACGTCTGGGGCCAGGCGAATCTTCCGCGCATGCACGCGCAAGATCTCCTCGCGCCCCTTCAGGTCGGGCTTATCCACGACGATCCGCCGATCGAAGCGTCCGGCCCGCAGCAGCGCCGGATCGAGAATCTCCGGGCGATTGGTCGCCGCCATGATGATCACGCCCTTGGAGGAATCGAACCCATCCATCTCGACGAGCAACTGATTGAGCGTCTGCTCGCGCTCATCGTGCGCGCCGACGAGTCCGCCGCCGACGGCCCGCATCTTCCCGATGGCGTCCAGTTCATCAATGAAGACGATGCACGGGGCGCGGCGCTTCGCCTGCTCGAAGAGATCGCGCACGCGCGCCGCGCCAACGCCCACGAACATCTCCACGAACTCCGATCCCGAGATGGCGAAGAACGGCACGCCCGCTTCGCCCGCCACCGCGCGCGCCAGCAGCGTCTTGCCCGTCCCCGGCGGCCCGATGAGCAAGACGCCCTTCGGAATGCGCCCCCCCAGGCGCTGATACCGCGACGGATTCTTCAGGAAATCCACGATCTCCATGAGCTCGGCCTTGGCCTCATCCACGCCCGCGACATCGGCGAAGGTCACCCGATTCTCGCTGCTCGTATCGTAGATCTTCGCCTTGCTGCGGCCGAAGGTGAGGGCCCCACCCCCGCCTTGGGCCAGACGACGCATCCCGTAGCCCCAGAGGGCGCCCAAGATCAGAAGCGGCAAGATCCACCAGAGGAAGAGCTGCTCCCACCACGACATGCGCTCGATCACGCCGGAGAATTTCACCCGACGCTCCTGCAGCTCCTTGAGCAACGCCGTCTCCTCGATCCCCGGCACGCGCGTGGCGACGACAAGGCGCCCATTCTCGGAGAGGCGCGCGCGAATCTCACTCTCGCTGATCCACACTTCCGCGACCTTGCCTCCCCGAAGGGTCTCGAGGAATTCGCTGTACGGGATGCGCTGCGGCCTCACGCGCGCATACTGGTGGAGGGAAAACAAGACCCCCACCATGAAGAGCAAATAAAGGCCGCTGAAGACCCACCTCCGCTTGGTGAGCTGATCCATACCCACTTCCCCCAGAGCTTCGCCCTCGAACGCCCCTCTCACACGAGGAGCGCGGTCAGGCCGCCTTCGGCAGCGTCGCCTCCCCGAAGACTTCTTCCGGCGTGATCTCGCGCCCGGTCCGCAAATCCGGATCCCGACCGTCCACGAGGAAGAACCGGATCGGGTGATCGCCGAACCGCCGCTTGAGGAAGCGCTCATCGGCAGGTGCCGGGATGTAGACCATCAGGTCGGGATTCGCGCTCTTGCTGCGGCGCACATCGCGCTCGTCCGCCCACACGGCGACGTATGAGACGCCGTTCACCTCGAGCGTGAAGACATCACCATTGGCCCTGCGCAGGATGTAGTAG
>BEHK01000017.1 GCA_002898775.1 bacterium HR08
CATTCCTCCAGTTGTCGGAAACCAGGACTCGCTTCAAAGAGGATTGCGACGTCCGGTGTGGTTACGGGCACCGCTATGTCTTCCGGTGGTCGGAAACCAGGACTCGCTTCAAAGAGGATTGCGACTGGTTCCCTCCCTTCTTGCATGGATGGAGCCTTATCGGCGTCGGAAACCAGGACTCGCTTCAAAGAGGATTGCGACGCCCGCGCCGCCTGTACGCGGCGCAGAACGCGCAAGATCTGTCGGAAACCAGGACTCGCTTCAAAGAGAATTGCGACTCCAATCACTCATTTGCCATCTTGGAGAGCCAACTATTGGTCGGAAACCAGGACTCGCTTCAAAGAGGATTGCGACCCCCGGCTTTTATTGCCAATTCTAATTGATTTTTCATACCCTGTCGGAAACCAGGACTCGCTTCAAAGAGGATTGCGACTCTCCCCAAAGGGAGAAGGAGTGGAACTTAACTTTATTCCCACCACGTCGGAAACCAGGACTCGCTTCAAAGAGGATTGCGACGTATTGAAATCCAGGGCAGTCACAGCTCCATCGGTGTCGGAAACCAGGACTCGCTTCAAAGAGGATTGCGACAAGCTGTATGGCGATCCTCCATAAATCACCTCCCCACCTCACGTCGGAAACCAGGACTCGCTTCAAAGAGGATTGCGACTCTAAATGATTCGATAGACTCCCCATACGCCGTCAACGCTGTCGGAAACCAGGACTCGCTTCAAAGAGGATTGCGACCGCAACCGACACGATTAGCTGGGTTTGCGCGCCCGTTCGGTCGGAAACCAGGACTCGCTTCAAAGAGGATTGCGACCACCGCAATATCTTCGGGCGCCCGCACCGTCGGAACAATGTCGGAAACCAGGACTCGCTTCAAAGAGGATTGCGACTCGTCCAAAAACACGATGGCGTCCGGGTCGCCCGCGGCCGTCGGAAACCAGGACTCGCTTCAAAGAGGATTGCGACCGGCCGACCTAGGGGTGGTCGAAGAAGCGGGCGAGGGCGGCGAGGGCGGCGCCCATGCGCTCGGATTCTGGAACCAGGATGCGGGTGATGCCGCGCTCGCGGAGTGCGTGAGCCGTCACGTGACCGACGGCGACGGCGAGGACGGCGTTTTGGAAAGCGGCGCGCACGGCCTCTTCCAGATGGTGCGTGTGGAGGAAGTCCCACAGCCGTCGCACTTGCGGTGAGCTAGTGAAGAGGACGGCGTCCACGCGGGCGTTGATGATCTCCTCGGCCAGCGTGTGAAGCTCCTCGGGCGGAGCGGGGAGGTGGCGATAGAGGAGAAGCTCAGTCACGCGCGCCTGCCGCCGGTGGAACCAGTGGGTGATCTCCGGGACGGGCTCACCGTAAGCTTGGACGACGACGTGGGCGTCCTTCAGCTCCATGCGCTCAAAGGCAGAGAGCAGGCTGGCCGTTGTTCCATCCCGGTCGCGCGCGGCGATGCTCAATCCCAACTCGCGCAAGGCATGGGCGGTCTTGTATCCTCGGGCGGCTATGTGGGCCTGCTGCAAGAGCGCGAGCACGTCCGCTCGAAGGCCGAGCTGATCCGCCGCTTCCAAAAGCGCGTGCACGCCCATGCCCGTAGTGAAGAGGAACCAATCCGCGCCCTCGCGCACCAGACGGGTGAGGTGCTGCTGCAGATCGGGATCGTCCGCGACCGAGAGCGTGCGTAGGGTCGGGCGCAAGAGGGGGAGACCGCCGAGCTTCTCTACCCCCTTGGCGATCTCCGTCGCTCGCCGCCAACAGGCGAGGGCGATGCGCTTGCCCTGCAGTCCGCTCATCTGTCCGGATGTACGTGAGAAGATAACCCGGTGGTGGGCCGGCGCACAAGACGAGGGGGCGGGGGAGACGTCTGACCCTCACTTCTTCTGCCGCGTGAGCGCGCGGCGGCGAAGATCATGAAGCTTCCAGTAGTAGAAGTACTTCGACGAGGGGGCCGTGCGGAAGCGAAGCCGATCGAGGGCTTGCAACTCGTCCAGTGTAGCGGCGCCGGAGAGTTCCGGATCGGCCAGGAATTCGTGAAAGGCGCGATAAGGGGAGGAGAAAGCGGGCTTGGGCTGAGGAGCGGGTGCGCGGCGCGGCGTGCCGCGGCCGGTGAAGAGCCAATCCAGAGAGATCCCGGCGCGGATCAGCGCCAGATAGAAGTCGGCCGAGGGAAGGCCGCGGCGTTCGATATGACTGAGGCGTTGCTGGGACAGGCCCAGGCGTTGGGCGAAGGCTTTCTGCGAGAGGGGAGCGCGGGCGCGACGCAACCGCTCGCGGACGGCCTCCACCTCCGGCGTCTGCTTCCGACGACGTGCGGATTTTTGTCGGCGCTTCGGCATGAGGCGAGAGTATACCCAATCCGCGGAGATTTGGGAAGCGGGGCGATGCCGAATTTTGTTTCGCGAGATTGGAATCAAAATATCGAGCGGTCGCCGGACCGGACGCGGTGTGTCATCCGGAGCCGGATGCCGGTCTCCTCG
This sequence comes from bacterium HR08, assembly GCA_002898775.1. Classification (GTDB taxonomy): domain Bacteria; phylum Acidobacteriota; class Blastocatellia; order HR10; family HR10; genus HR10. Next base: position 2,475 of record BEHK01000017.1, read on the forward strand.
GCTGCTCTGAGGTCGCGCGCTTGATGGGGGAGGGCGGAGCGAGCTCCGTTCGCTCCGGGCTTGACAGCGAGGCGGAGGATGTGGAAAATTTCTCGCCTTGAAATTCGCGCGGCCGGCTAAGGTGAGAGAGTTGTGAGACCGAGGCTGGGCATCAACCGGAAGAGGCGAACCGGATGTGAGGACCGCCGGATGGCCAGGCTGTGTTGTTGTCGTCGGATGAGGGGAGGCTCTCCGGCGGTGGCGCCGACGCTCGTGAGCTAGGCCGCGCGAAGCGACGTCGAGATCACAAAAACCCACTGCCGGAGAGATCGGCAGTGGGTTTTTTTATGGCCGGCGGCGACGTGAGGGGCGCATGAGGGGGACTCAACAGGCGCGCGCGGAACGAGCGTGGGAGACCTCGGGGCCTCGCGCGGCGATCGGGCGCGCGTGGGAGCGGCCGGTGGACCTGTTGCACCTTGTCGGGCGGACGCCGCTTCTGCGGCTGCGGCGGATCGCGAGCGAATTCGATGGGGTGGAGATCTACGCGAAGGCCGAGTGGTACAACCCGGGGGGATCGGTGAAGGATCGCGCGGGGTTGTGGATCATTCAAGAAGCGGAGGCCACGGGGCGACTGACTCCGGAGAAGATCATCCTCGACGCGACGTCGGGCAACACGGGCATCGCCTATGCGTGGATCGCGCGGGTGAAGGGATATCGGGTGACGCTCGCCCTTCCGGCCAATGTCACGCCCGAGCGGAAGCGGATTTTGCGGGCCTTGGGGGCGGAGTTGCACTTCACCGATCCGCGCGAGGGATCGGATGGGGCGATTCGCGAGGCGCGGCGTCTGGCGGCGGAGCGTCCGGAGCTCTACTTCTATGCCGATCAGTACAACAATCCGGCCAATTGGCGCGCGCACTATGAGACGACGGCGGTGGAGATCTTCGAGCAGACGGAAGGCCGGATCACGCATTTCGTGGCCGGGTTGGGCACAAGCGGCACGTTCGTGGGCGTCGGGCGCCGCTTGCGCGAGCTGTGTCCGGAGATTCGATTGATCTCGGTGCAGCCGGATGCGCCGTTTCACGGGATCGAGGGGCTCAAGCACATGCCGACGGCTCTGCGGCCGGGCATCTATGACGAAGCGCTGGCGGACCTGAACCTGGAGATCTCGACCGAGGAGGCTTACGCGATGGTGCGCCGTCTGGCGCGCGAGGAGGGGGTGCTGGTCGGGGTCTCCTCGGGAGCGGCGTTGGCCGGAGCGCTGCGCGTCGCGCGGGCGATTCGCCGCGGCGTCATCGTCACGGTCTTCCCAGACGGTGGGGAGAAGTACTTGAGCGAGCGCTTCTGGGAGGAATGGGGGGATGATCCGACTCACGATCGAGCAGCTTGAGGCGATCAAGCGGCATGGGGAGCGCGCCTATCCCGAGGAGGGGTGCGGCGTGCTGCTCGGACGCGTGGAGGGAGAGACGAAGATCGTCGAGGAGATTCGTCCGACGCGGAACGTGCGGCAGGACTCGCCGCACAATCGCTATGCCATCGCCCCGGAGGAACTGTTGCGGCTTGAGCGCGAGGCGCGCGCGCGCGGTCGAGAGGTCCTCGGCTTCTTTCATTCGCATCCGGATGCGGAGGCGCGCCCCTCATCGTACGATCTCGAACATGCCTGGCCGTGGTATTCGTATCTGATCATCTCGGTGCGGGCCGCGGTCTCCGAGAGCGTTCATTCCTGGGTCTTGCGCGAGGATCGTTCGCGGTTCGATCAGGAGGAGATTCTCATCGGGTGATTTTTCAGCCGCGGGGCTTCCCGCCTCGGGGGGCTCCGGGGGAAAGGAGGGAAGCGATGTCGGTCACGATCTCACTGCCGACGGCCTTGCGGCGATATGCCGCCGAGAGCGATACGCTTCAGGTCGAAGGGCGGACGGTGCGCGAGGCGCTCGCCCAGTTGGTCGAGCGCTATCCCGATTTGCAGCACCATCTCTTCACCGAAGATGGGCGGTTGCGCCATTTCGTCAACGTGTACGTCAACGATGAGGACGTGCGGTACCTGCAGGAGTTGGAGACGCCGGTGAAGGAGGGGGATGAGATCACCATCGTCCCCTCGGTGGCGGGGGGGAGAGCATCAGGGGCTTCGGATGGGGAAGGGCTGACGGCGATCGCCGAGCGCGCCGAGCGCGTGCGGCTCAGTCCGGAGGAGATTCTGCGCTACAGCCGGCACCTCATCATGCCGGAAGTGACCATGGAGGGGCAGCGTCGGCTCAAGGCGGCCCGGGTGCTGATCATCGGCGCGGGCGGCTTGGGGTCGCCGCTGGCCCTCTACTTGGCCGCCGCGGGCGTGGGGCGCATCGGGATCGTGGATTTCGACGTGGTGGATTTCACGAACCTCCAGCGGCAAGTCCTCTACACCACGCACGACGTCGGTCAGCCCAAGCTGCAGAAGGCCAAGGAGCGACTTCAGGCGATCAATCCCCACATTGAGATCGAGACCTATGAGACGCGGCTCACCTCGGCGAACGCGCTCGAGATTCTGAAGGACTACGACGTGATCGTGGACGGCACGGATAATTTCCCGACGCGCTATTTGGTCAACGATGCGTGCGTGCTCCTTGGGAAGCCCAACGTCTATGGGAGCATCTTTCGCTTCGAGGGGCAGGCCTCGGTCTTCTACGCGCGGCAGGGGCCGTGTTACCGATGCCTCTATCCGGAGCCGCCACCGCCCGGGCTCGTTCCGAGCTGCGCCGAAGGGGGCGTGCTCGGCGTGTTGCCCGGCCTCATCGGCGCCATTCAGGCCAACGAGACGATCAAGCTCATTCTGGGGCAGGGCGAGCCGCTCATTGGGCGGCTCTTACTGTTGGACGCCTGGCGGATGCAGATCCGCACGGTGCGCGTGCGCAAGGACCCGCAGTGCCCGATCTGCGGGGAGCGGCCGACGATCCGCGAGTTGATTGACTATGAGGAGTTCTGCGGCGTGACGCCGGAGCCGGTGCTCGCCGAAGAGCTGGAGATCACGCCGCGCGAACTGAAGGCGCGCCTGGATCGGGGGGAGCCGATCTTTCTGCTGGACGTTCGCGAGCCGCATGAGTGGCAGATCGCGCATCTGCCGGGCGCGACGCTCATCCCCATGAATCGCATCCCCGCGCGCTTGCATGAGCTGCCGACGACGGATGAGATCGTCGTCTATTGCAAGACGGGAGGGCGAAGCGCGCAGGTTCTGCGATTCCTCTACAACGCGGGCTTCCGGCGGATCAAGAACCTGAAGGGGGGGATTGATCGCTGGGCCGTGGAGGTGGATCCGAGCGTGCCTCGGTACTGAGGAAGGAGAAGGAAGAACATGAGCGCGATTGACGAGGTCTTGCAGGCCAACGCGGCTTATGCCGCGCAATTCGCGTGGGGGGATTTGCCCGCTCCTCCCACTCGGCGGCTGATCGTGCTCGCGTGCATGGACGCGCGAATCGTCGTCTCGCAGATCTTGGGGCTGAAGCCGGGTGAGGCGCACGTCCTGCGCAATGCCGGTGGCCTCGTGACTGAGGACGTCTTGCGCTCGCTCCTCATCTCCCACTATCTGCTGGGGACGCGGGAATTCATGATCATGGCTCACACCGACTGCGGCATGATGACCTTCACCGATGACGATCTCTTTCGGCGCCTTCGGCATGAGACGGGGACAGCCGTCGTGACCCCGACGCGCTTTTTCGCCTTCCGCGATCTGGAGGAGAACGTGCGGGAGCAAGTGCAGAAGGTGCGTTCGCATCCGTGGATTCCGGCCACGATCTCGGTACGCGGGTTCATCTACGATGTGAAGACCGGACGATTGCGCGAAGTCTCCGCTTGAAGGCGCGGTGGCGAGAGGGGCCCCGCGCGAGGGACCCCTCCGCTTGTCAGAAGGCGAGCTTCAGGCCGAACTGAATGATGCGCGGATCGCGCGCGCTGCTGATGGACCCGAAGCCCGCGACGCCCAGGGTCGCGCCCGGCGCCCCCAATTGGGTGTGGTTGAAAGCGTTGAAGAATTCCGCTCGGAATTGCAAGCGCACCTGCTCGGTCAGGGCGAAGTTCTTCATCAGGCTGATGTCCCAGTTGTTGACGCCCGCGGCGCGGGTGATGTTGCGTCCGGCCGTCCCGAAGGTCGTGGTCGCTCGGCGGAAAGCATCCGTATTGAACCAGCGCGCGGCGGTGCGTTGGCCTTTCGGCAGGCGCGGATTCGCGATCAGGTCCGGTCGCGTGGCGCCTCCGAGTGGGAATGGGCCGACCAGCAGCGTGTCCCCGGATTGAAAGACGGTGAAGGGCAGGCCGCTCCAGAAGGTCGTGATGCCGGAGAGCTGCCATCCGCCGAAGACGGCCCGCACGGCCGGATGCGCTTCCCGCAACGTGGGGAGTTCCCAGATGTAGTTGATCGTCAGCACGTGCTGGCGCTGGAACGAGGAGGGCGCGCGCTCGGCGCGGATGTTGAGCGAATCCTGCGGCGCGTCCGAGCGATCCGTCGAAGCGGTGGTCATGTTCTTCCCCCAGGTGTAGACCCCACCGATGGAGAAGCCGCGACTCATCCGTTTCTGGATGGACAGCTGCAGCGAGTGGTAGCGCGAGAGGCCCGTCGTCTGTCGCTCCTGGATCAGGGCGTATCCGAGATAGGGGCGCACGCGATTGATGACGCCTCCCACCTGATTGGCGGCCAGGGGGCGCGGCTGATTGATGTTGATGAGGCGGAGCAGATTGTTGCCGCCCGAGCCCACGTAGCCGATCTCAAAGAGCGTCTGCGGGAAGATCTCGCGCTGATAGCTCAGGTTCCATTGCTGCATGGTCGGCGCGCGGAAGGGGAAGCCCGTCGTGAGCAGGCTGATGGGCAGGATGGTCTCGCGCGTGACGCCGGCCGCCGGATTGCTGAGCCGCGCGTTGTCAATGGTCACGCGGGTATTCGCCTTCGGATTCACGAATCCGTTCTGCAGGACGATCCCCGTCAGTGAGCGATCGTAGTAGATGCCGTAGCCGCCGCGCAGAACGCTCTTTCCGCGCCCGGACGGATCCCAGGCGAAGCCGAAGCGCGGGCCGACGAGGTCGAAATTATTCTCCTGCACGCGCCGCCCGAAGGGGGAATTCTCTCCGGAGAAGATCATCCCGTTGAAGCGATCGCCGCTGCCGGGGATGATGAAGCCGCGCGCGTCCAGTTGCACCGCGCGCTCCGGACGGTAGAGATCGGGCCGGAAGGTCTGCAGGAGATTGTTCTTCTCCACCGGATTGCCGAACATGGAGAATCGAACGCCGAAGTCGAGCGTGAGATGGGGGCGCACCTTCCAGCTGTCCTGCGCGTAAAACTCGTAGGTGTTGTACCGGAGGTCCAGCTTCACATCCACCTGATCCTCCGTGTAGCTGGAGGCGAGACCGAGCAGGAAGTCCGCGAAGGCGTTCCCCGTGAAACGGCCATCGAAGGTGAATGAGCCATCCACGGGATTGCCGCCGGAATTCTCGAACTTCCGCTCCGTCGCCAGGAATACCCCCGTCTTGAACGTGTGCTTCCCCGTCGTGTAGGTGAAGTTGTAGGTGAACGAATGGCTCGGGTTCCCGTTCCGATATGGCCCGAAGAAGCTGATTCCGGCGAAGCCGGAGATGGAGATGTTGGGCACCAGATCGCGATTGCCCGGGAAGAGCTCGGGGATGCTCAAGCCCAGCGCACTGCGCTTGCCCCGCCCGATGATGTCGCTGATGATCTGATTGCGGGAGAAGTCATAGGCGAACTCGCTCACGGCGCGCGCGCCGATGACGTGCGTGGCCGCCACTTTGAAATTGACGGCGGGCGTGTCGGTGGCCGTCGTCGCGACGTCCGGCAGCAGGATGTTATTGAACAATCCGCCCGGCTCGACGCGCGAGAAGATGTCTCGAATATAGCGCGCCCACACGCGGAAGTTGGGGGTGAAGATATGGTCCACGCGCCACAACTCCTGACGGAAATTGACGGGTTGCCGCAGTGTGGGGCGGTAGAAGCGCGGATCGCCTTCGGCGGCCGCATTGGGGAGCGGGAAGAGTCGCTCGACGATGATCCGAGCGTTCGGATCAATGCGATCCGGCGGGATGATGTTGCCCGGGAACGGTTGTCCCGTCTGCGGATCGCGGATGGCGGGGAATCCCGAGAAGTCCCCTCGGCGCATGGCGGCCGTCGGCACGGTCGTGCGCGGCGTCGTGAACTCCCGAACGCGGCGGAACTCCTGCGAGAAGAAGAAGAACGTCTTATCCCGCTGCCTGTTGTACCCGAAGAGCGTGACCGGCCCACCGATGTTCCATCCGAAATTGTTGTACCGCAGCGGCGGCTTCAAGCTCGTTCGTCCCACAATGGGCGGCGTGAAGCGAAACGGCTCTCGCGCGGTGAGGACATCGTTGCGCAGGAAGTGATAGGCGCCGCCGTGAAACTCGCGCGTCCCCGACTTGGTGATGATGTTCACCACACCCCCGGCATTGCGGCCGAACTCGGCGCTGTAGACATTGGTGAGGATACGGAATTCGGCCACCGCATCCACGCTCGGGTAGTTGAAGAGCGTCAGATTCGATCCCGTGTCCACGTTGCGCCCGCCGTCAATGAGCCAGTTGATGCCGCTTGTGCGACTCCCGCTGACGGAGATCGAGATCACGCTGAGGCCGCCAAAGCCCACTTGACTCGGTAATGCCGAGGAGACGCCCGGCACGAGATAGGTCAACTGCACGAAATTCCGGTTGTTCAACGGCAGCTCGGTCATCTGTCGCCCGGAGACCAAGCCGCTGATGGTCGGACTCTGTTGGACGAGGACTTCTTCCGCCGTGACGGTCACGGTCTCCCGGATCTCGCCCAGTTGGAGCGTCACGTTGAGCGCGACGCGATCATTGACCGAGAGGATGATGTTCTCGCGCACGAAACGCTTGAATCCCGGCCCTTCGACCACGAGTTGGTAGCGGCCGACCGGCAAAGAGGTCACCACATAGTTCCCCTCCTCATCCGTGCGCGCGCTGCGGGAGAAGCCCGTGTCCATGTTCTTCACGACGACCTCAGCCCCCGGAACCACGGCTCCCGTCGGATCGGTCACGCGGCCGACGATCGTCGCCGTCAGCTCCTGCGCGCCGACAGTGAAAGCCGAGAGGCCGAGCGTTGTGAGGATGGCGAAAAGTTTCCTCCCCATACACCCCTCCTTAGCTTAGCGTCAAGGTTCACGCCCGCGGCGATTGTACCCGACTTTGCGGGGGGAAGTCGAACGAGAATATGTGATGGATTCGATAACGCCTCCTGATGGGATGCCCCTTCGACCAGGGGCGGATGGTCAGCGTCGTGCTCGGGATCGAAGGGGAGCTTGGCCGCCCGCCGGGATGCCGCGTGAGCGCCGGAAGGACTCGTCGCACGGATCCGGTGATCTCCGCGGTCCCAGCTCGTGAAGCCGACATCCGAGAGGCGGTTTCGGGCGATCCGCGCCTCGGGCGAGCACGCTCTACGATTCCTTCGGCGGGGTGCCCACGCGTCGAGGACGCGTGCGCGGTGAGGCCGCGCGCCGCTCGATGCGTTGGATGGCGAGATTAGCCGCGTTGACCAGTTCCGGATCTTCGGCCCTCAACAAGGGCGTCAGGTGCTCGATGGCATCGCGCGAGCCGATGCGGCCGAGCGCTTCCACGACCGATCGGCGGGCGCGCGCGCTGCCGCGCCGAAGGAGAGGATACAGGTCCGAAGGCTCGACCTCGAGCAGATACGCGGCGGCCTGCGCGTGAAGCCCTCCGTCCAGCTCTTGGAAGATGGCTTCGAGATATTCTCGCCGGCCGAGCCGATAGAGGGCGAAGGCGAGCGCCAGTCGCACGCTCCGATCGCTCTCCCGCAAGCGCGCGAGCGAGAGGCGCTCGACGTAGTGCGTATCGCCCAGGCGCGCCAAGCCCTCGGCGGCGAAGCGGCGCCGTTCGGGAGACGGATGGGTGAGATTCTGAAGGAAGATCGGCTCGGCCGCGCGATCCCCCAGGCGCGCCAGCGCCTCCAGCGCCAAGCGCGCCGTCTCCTCATCGCGCGGTCGCTCGAGGACTTCGAGCAGTTTCGGCACGGCCTCGGCCACGCGCAGAAGGCCGACGGCGATCACGGCCGATTTTCGCACATCGGCATCCGAATCGTTGAGGAGGGGGATGATGTAAACGCCGGCTCGCGGATCGTCGAGCTTCATGAACGTCTTCAGGATTTCGACGCGAAGGGCGCTGTACCCCATGAAGAGTCGCCCCAGTTGTGGGACGACATGGGTCGCGCGCAGGACACCCAGAGCGCGAACGGCGGCCCGACGCACGCTGAGATCCCCATCGGTTTGCGCGACGCGCAGCAGGCCTTGGATGATCCGATCGTCCACTTTGGTCTCCGGCTCGACGATGGTCGCCTCATAGGTGCTCAGGAAGGGGTTGAGGATGTGCCAACCCCGGCGCTCGGCCGTGATGAACTCGATGTTCGTTTCGATATAGAAGCTGACGAGGGCCAGGATCGCGGCCCGACGCACATCGCGATGCGCATCCGAGAGCGCGGCCAAAAGAGCTGGGAGCGTCGCTTCGTCCTTGATCAGACCGAGGGCGCGCGCAGCCTCTCGACGCACATCCGCCCGCGCATCAGTGCGAACGACACGCGCCAGGGCTTCGGCGGCCTCCCGCTGTCGGCGCTCGCCCAATTTTCGCGCGGCTTCCAAACGCGTCTTCGGGATCGGACTCCGGAGATTGGCGATCAACTCTTCGGTGGTCTGCTCGTATCCGCCTGTGCTCGTGTGAAGGCCCATCAGAAGAACGATGACGATCTGCGTCACGCTCGCACCTCCGCTCGCTTCTCGCGCTCGCATCGAATGTCGCGCCTGTCGTCGGTATCGTCACCAGGCGATTCTATCGGCGATGGGAGAAAAGTCAAGGCGGGCGGCTCCCCGGACGCATCGTGTCCGCGCAGGCGGTGGTGTGAGCCCCGCTGAGCAAACGATTCGACATCGCTTCGGGCGAACGCAAGACGTCCCGTTGAAGGGCCATTGTCCGCGCGCAAGTAGAGCCCGGAGCGAGCCGCAGGCGAGGAGATGACACCCTTCCGCATCAAGCCTGCGAAGCAGGCGTGCGAATCTAGCCTAGGGCGAGCCGCAGGCGAGCCCTAGGATAGCGGCGGCACCACCATTCCCCAAGCCCCCGAAGGGGGCGGCCCATCCGCACGATCACACGCCGCGTTCATCCCGACGACATCACGATTGGCCTCCACATGGGCCGCCCGCGCGCACAGGCGGCTCTCATTCTTGTGAGCCACTGCTTGATGCGTTGTCTAAGGGTAGGCCTTTCTACTCCAAGGATGGAGAGGAGCTGCTCAAGTTCCTTTATAAGTTTCCTTATAACCTTCAAGTGCTCTTTCAAGCCCTCTGGGGATTGGGGTAGTGCCATACCAACTGCTATATCAACTAGATCGAAGGGTCCCTTGTCAACTAGATCGGAGGGGAACGCTCCTAGATCGGAGGGGAACGCTCCGCCAACTAGATCGAAGGAGCCTATGCCCACTTGGTTCAACACTTTGAGCATGTACGCATACTCTTTCGCTGCTTGATCAAGGGGATTGGCGGGAGGCTTGGGCGGGCTCAGGTATTCGAAGCGCCTCGGTGTTATGCGTTTCAACTTGTCTAGGAAACGCTCCCTTTTTTTCTTTGAAAGATCTGGGTCATCTGCGCCACGAATGAGGTGCCAAAGCAATTCTTCGCTGAGTTTGAGCTCTTCTGGCGAAATTTGCGCCATTCCCTGATCACTTGGAGGCGGCTTGAACTGAAGCCGCTTGTCCAACCACTGCTCGTGGTTTTTGAACAAACGAATGAGGTCGCGCACGTGGCGCGCCAGATCGTGGGATCTCTTGAGGTCGAGTCTTGCCCTCTCTTGCCTTCGCGCGATCTCAGCAGCGAAGAACAATGTGATTATCCTCGCAATTACCACTCTAATTACATTCGACACATCGAAGGTCATAGGTGTCGGCAATTATTCTAGCAAATCGGCTCGTCCTCCGGGAAGCCTGATCGAGATTTCGGGCGTTTGCTCTACCCAAAGGCGCGAGACGTCATTTCGGCTTCACCAGGAAGAGTAGGTCGGCGGGGCAGACGTCGGCCTGCCCGGCCTGACGCGCCGCTTCGGGCAAGCTGGTGCCGTTGCGCTCCATGACGTTCTCGCTCCCGGTGATCACGCCGGTGAACGGCGCCGCCAGTTCCTCGATGCCTCCCAAAAGCTCGATCCCCATAGCGAGATTCCACAGCCGAATGGTTCGATCATCGGATCCCGAAGCCAGAAGCTTCCCATCCGGACTGAAGGCCACGGAGTTGACTGAATCAGTATGCCCGCTGAGGGTGCGCACGAGATTGCCCGTGGCCACCTCCCACAGCCGAACGGTTCGATCACGGGATCCCGAAGCCAGAAGCTTCCCGTCCGGACTGAAGGCCACGGACCGGACCCAATCAGTATGCCCGCTGAGGGTGCGCACGAGATTGCCCGTGGCCACCTCCCACAGCCGAACGGTTTGATCATCGGATCCCGAAGCCAGAAGCTTCCCATCCGGACTGAGGGCCACGGAGATGACCGAACCGGTATGCCCGCTGAGGATGCCTGTGAGAAGGCAAGGGGGTTGAGGGAGGAAGGCTCCCCAGAGCGCATGGTCGCTGATCGTATTGCCTTCCAGGATGAGCGTGGCCGAATCCCGGACGAGCACGCCGGCCAAACCGCCGCTCATGCGCATCTGCTGGAGCCGAGCGCGCGCCTGCCCACTCACCCTCACGTTGAGCCCGTCGCTTGTGACCTCCGTCCCCTCCATCACAAGCTGCGCGTTCTCCCCGACATCCAGACCGATGGCCCCTCCCTGGATTGCGCCACCCGTGGCCGTTACCCGAACCGTCCCCCTCAGGGAGAGTCCGACATCGGCTCCCACAAACGTCGAACCCGTGAGATCAAGCGCCAGCTCCGCCGATCCCGCCAGGCGCACGGCCGTTTTGCCCGCTGTGATCTGTACGTCGGCTATGGTGAGCGAGCCTGAGGAAGAAAAGGTCAACCCATCGCCCATAGCTTCGAGCCTCACCATGGTGAGAGCCAGATTCCCCGAGCCGGAGAAGGTCAACCCATCCTGCTGGGCTTCAATACTCACGCCGGTGAGGGTCAAATTTCCGGAACTCGAGAATGTCAAACCAGTGCCACCGGTGGCTGCGATCGTCGAATCTCGGATAACGGCCGCGGCCGATCCGGTAAACGTCATCCCTCTCCCTCCGACGAACTCGGCACGAACAGCAGTGAGCTGAGCCTGGTCGCGGGCACGCACGGGCGCGCCCGTAGCACTGCGTAAGCGAATGGGAGCCATCTCCCCACCTTCGAGAGAGACGCGGGCCGAGCCGGTCAACTCGAGCGCCGGCATAGCGGCGAGGTTTTCGATCACTGCTCTCGCTACCGTCAGCGAACCGCCTTGGACCGAGACCGTGGCTGCCGTCGTGCCGGATTGCGTGGTGAGTCTCACGGCCTCCACGCGCATTTGAAAGCCTTCGCCCTGAACGAGGAGCACGGGTCGGCTCGGATCCTGCCCCTGAAGGAGCGTCTGAGGCCCGACGCCCTGCAGCGTCACCGGCTTGTCGAGCACCAGATTCAGGTTGTAGATCCCGGGGCTGATGGCGATGACATCACCCGGTTGGGCCGCTTTAACGGCGTCTTCCACGCTGGAGAAGTCCTGAGGCACACGCAACGTATCCGAACGCGCTTCCACGACGAGTTGTTGCTCGGCGGAAGCCGTCATGCCAAAGACATCCGTGACGGTCAGGCGCACAGTGTAGCGCCCTTCGGAAGCATAAGCATGCTGAACGGTTGGCTGAGTGGTCTCTCGTTCGGTCCCGTCGCCGAAATTCCAGGCGTAGCGAGTGAGTGCTCCATTGGGGCTGGAAGAGGCCGAAGCGTCGAACGTTACTTGTTGGGTGGGACGCGGATTTTGCGGCCGGAAGGTGAATTGAGCCGAGGGCGGTCGGAGTCGCAGATATTCGATCTGCGCCGAGAGCGAAGCGACATTCCCCGCGCGATCGCGCACCTGGGCGGAGACCGTCTTGCGACCGGGATCGCCGTTGCCGCCGAATTGCGAGAGGTCCCAGTTGGTCTTCTCCGGGGCGAACGGTTCCCAGGGCGACCAGGTCTGTCCGTCATTGGAGAAGCGCATGTCGGCCACGCCGCTCGCCGCATCCTGAACGCGAAGCGTGAGGGTGACGCGAAGCTCCGTCGTCTGCTGCGCCCCCTGGTTGATGAGCAGCGTGCCCGAAGGCGGCGTCCGGTCAAAACGGAGCGTGCCGCGCGCGGCGTTCAGATGGCTTCTGTTCCCCATCCCGTCCTCGAGCCAGACGAAGATGGGCCGCTCCCCTTCGGGCGGATTCTCGACGACGAGCGGCTTTTGGGCGATCTCGCGACGCGTCCCGTCGGTGGCACTTGTGGGCGCCGTGCCCAGCTTGAAGAAGTAGGCGGCGATGCCCGCCAGGTCTGCGGGATCCTCCCAAGTGATCTCAAACCGCCCTTGATTGGTCCAGTCGGCCGGCGTGACCGTCAGATTCCGCGGCGGCGGAGGAGGCGTTTGGTCCAAAAGGCCCGTGCGGTTTTGCGCGCTGCCGCAGAGGTTTTGCCCGTTGGCGAAGATGGCGTTGTTGGAGCCGAGCAATTGGGAGCGATCGTCGGCCTTCACTCCACACCCGGAATTGTTCGTGATCACATTTTCCCGCAGCTCGACTCGATCGGCGTCCAATACCTCCACGCCGTCCCGATTCTCACGAATCCGGTTCCCGGTGAGACGAAAAGCGCCTCGCGATCCGATGAAGATGCCAATGGTATTGACACGAATCAGGCAACTGCGCGCCTCCCCCGTTTGAGCGCCCTCGATAAAGAGCCCTTCATCCTGGTTCTCCCGTACGACGAGATTTGAGAGCGTGGGATTGTTCCCCCGGTTCTCGATCTGAATCCCGCGCGCGCCCCCGGTGACGGTGAAGCTGATCAACCGCACATCCGATTCGCGCACGCGGATAACCGGCTCATCCGAAAACTGCGCTCGAAGGATGACCTTCTCGGGGTCCTCCCCCCGAAGGGTGAGGCCTTGCTTGGCGATGAGCAGATTCTCCACATACGTGCCGGCTTGGATGAGGATCGTATCGCCGGGGCTGGCTTGGTTGATGGCCGCTTGGATAGAACTGAACGGGCAGCCTTGCGGGCATACGACGAGCGTCTCCGCTCGCGCCCGAGAGCTGCCTGAGAGAAGTCCCAGGAGCATGAGGCCGAGGGCCATGAGCGACGAGGACCGACGTCCCATTGGAACCTCCTTTCCGCTCCGGGCGTCCGGCTCTTGCACCTCCCGAAGCCGCGACGACCTGCGGCGTATAGTGTGAACCGATGCTCCTATGCTGTCAAGCGGAATTTCGCGCCGCTTGGAGTTCGGAAGGGAAGCGTTTCGCCCGCTGCTAACGCTCGCGGACTCATCGCAAGAGCTGGCGGATGGTGCCCATGGCGAGGGTCAGGTCCAGGCGCGCGAGGTTATAAGCGTAGAGAGCGGCCAGGTAGTTCTCGCGCGCGCGTTCCAGGCGCGTCTGCGCGTCGGTGACCTCCAGGCTCGTGGTCACGCCGGCTTCGTACCGATGGCGGGCTTGCTGGAGTTCGCGCTCGGCGAGCTTCATCCCTTCTTCGGCGACTCGGATTTGTTCTTCGGCCGAGCGCAGCCCGTCCAGCGCCGTGCGAACCTCCAGCTCGATCTGCTGTCGAAGGTCTTCCGTCCGCGCGTGCTCTTGCATCCACGCGGCATGAGCATCCGCGCGGCGCGCCTCGCGTCGGCCGCCGTCAAAGAGCGGGAGGCGCAGGACCACCCCGTACGTGCGTGTGGGAACGGTGTGGGCGGCACTCGATCCGATGGTCCCGTAGTCGGCGAATCCCATGAGCGAAGGCAGTCGCTCCCACTTCGCCGCGCTGTAGGCCAATTGCGCGGCCTCCTCACGCTCTCGCTGTGCCGCGTAGTCGGCGCGTGAGCGCCAGGCGATGGCCAAGGCTTCCTCCACTGTGGGGATCGGCAGGGGGGCATAAGAGAGCATATCCGTGAGCCGGAGTTCCGTGTCCAACTCAAGCCCCAGGGCCTTGAGGAGTTCCAGATGCGCTCGCCGGCGTTCGTTCTCGGCGATCAGAAGCCGCTGCCGCTCGTTCATGAGCTGCACCTGCGCGCGCGTGACCTCGATGCCGATGCCGGTGCCCGCGGCCTTCTGATCCTGGGCGAGCTTGAGGAGCGCTTCCGCCAGGGCGACATTGGCGCGGGCCGTCGCCACGGCGGCCTCAGCTCGAAGCGCGGCCAGGTAGAGACGGGCGACCTGACCCGCCACCTGATCCCGCACGCGTTCCAGATCCGTACGGGCCGCGTTCACGCTCGCCGTGGCGGCCTGAAGGCGGCGCATGAGGCCCAGATCGAAGAGCGTTTGCGTGGCCGTCGCTCGCAGGTCGAACGTCGTGAAGGGGCCGACGAACGGACGGAATCCGGGGATCGGGATCCGAATGCCCAACGCTTCGAGATTCAAAGTGCGGCTCTGTTGGCCGAGCGAGACCTCCGTGTGCGGAAGAAGTGCCGCGCGCACCTCGTTCCGGTGCGCGTGCGCCTGACGAAGGTGCTGCTCGGCCAGGCGCACGCGCACATTCCCCTCCGGGGCGAGTGCCAGAGCAACGGCTTCCTTCAAGCTGAGGGAGAGAACGGGGCGGGCATTCCGATCGGGATGTGGCGCGCTCTCTTGCGCCGCGCTTGGTGCGGGGATGAGGAACAGGAGAACCAAAGGCGCATACCGGCCGATCCGCCCTTGCCAGGTGTTCAGAAGACGCATCGTATGCCTCCATGAAGATGATCTGTGGGAGACGCGCTGTTCACGGCGCATGACATTTTGTCCAAAGCCTGGTCCCCCTGTCAAAAAATTGGTGAAGACCGAGGGGGGAGCGATTCCCTCCCGAAGGGGGCGGCCCATTCGTACGATCACACGCGGTGTTCATCCCGACGACGTCACGGTTGGCCTCCACATGGGCCGCCCGCTCCCGCGGGCTTGGAATGGGTTTGAGGGCCTCTCCCGTTCCTAGGGTTCGCTTCGCTCACCCTAGGCTAGATTCGGTCGCCCGCGTGCGCGGGCTCACGTGCGGAATCGGGTTGGGTTCACAATGCAGGTTCGCTCGCGCTCACCCTGGGCTAGACTCGAACGCCCGCTTCGCGGGCTGTACAAGGAAGCCGGTCTTAAACAGGGTTCGCTGTGCTCACCCCGGGCTAAACATGGTCGCCCCCTTCGGGGGCTCACAAGGGAGCTCAAGCTGGGCTCGACCCCGCTCGCCTGTGGCGAGATTCGGCGCGCTCGTGCGTGAGGCGCAGATGTGCGTGTTTGATCACAGGGTGACGCTGGCGCTGGTTCTCCTTCCTGGGGAAGGCTCACGGGGAGGTGGGCGCAACCTGAGCCGTCGGGACGCGACCGAGCAGCTCCGTCAAGCGATCGAGGTCAATGTTGCTGCCCGTGAGGATCACGCCGATCTTCCGGCCGAAATCGCGCGGGGATTCCAGGAGCGCGGCCACGCCGACGGCTCCGGCGCCTTCGACGACCTGATGTTCGTGCTTGAGCAGCAGGACGATCGCCTCGCGAATCGCCTTCTCCGAGACGAGCAAGATGTCGTTCACGTATTGCCGAACGATGGGGAACGTGATGGCGTCCGGCTCGATATTCCCCGCCAAGCCATCGGCGAGCGTCTCTCGTTCGTGGACGACGACGAGGCGGCCGGCTCGGAAGGATTCGTACATGGCGGGGGAATTCTCCGACTGCACGCCGAAGATGGCGATCTTCGGGTTCACGGCGCGCGCGGCGAGCGCGACGCCGGCCAGCAGGCCACCACCTCCGGTCGGGACCAGAAGCGTGTCCAACTGCGGCAGCGCCTCCAACATCTCCAGGGCGATCGTTCCCTGGCCGCAGATGATGTCGGCATCGTTGTAGGGCGAGATGAAGAGGGCGCCCGAGCGAGCGGCCATCTCGCGCGCCTGCTGCTCGGCTTCGTCGTAATCCTCGCCCACGAGCAGCAAGCTGACGTGATGGCGGGCGATGGCCTCGATCTTCGTCGGCGCCGCTGTGCGCGGGACGATGATCGTCGCGCGCGCGTTGAAGAGTTCGGCGCCATAGGCGACGGCGCGCCCGTGATTGCCCGCAGAGACCGTGAGCAACTCGCGCTCTCGGACTGTGGGTCCCAGTCGCGCGAGCTTGTAGAGGGCCCCTCGCACTTTGAATGAGCCCGTCAATTGCCAATTCTCGAGTTTCAGGTAGACGTCTGCCGAACGATGCTCCGACAGCCAAGCGGAGCGAAGCAACGGCGTCGGCCAGATCAAACCGCGCAACGTCTGTCGCGCTCGCAAGATCTCTCGCAGGTTCATAGCCGCGCGTGGCGCATTATATGAGGGTTCCGAGGCTCGCCTCAAGATCGGGCCGGGGGATCGGAGGACCCCGGCGCCCCGTTCACCGTCCCGCCGGATTCGCGCGATTGTATTCGGCGATGAAGTCGCGCGTGATGTCGAGCGCGGGATCGAAATAGCTGATGGCGCCGGCCTGGCTGAGCACGGCGTGATCGAGCACAAGCTGAATCTGCCGCGCTTGCGCGTACGAGGCCAGGAAGGTGAAGATGCGCTCGCGAATGGGATCGGTCGCGCGACGCATAGCGCGCTCATAATCGCGCTGGAAATCCTCATTCTCGCGTTGGTAGCGATTCTGCAGCTCCTCCAACTCGTCCTGCTTCTGCTCGCGCGCTTGGGGGGTGAGGTTCGCCCATTGCGTCTGAAGCTCGCGCTGCAAGCTTTGAATTTGCTGCTGCAGCTTCTGTAGGGCCGCCAGGCGATCGCGGAACGATTCATCCGTCTGCCGCATTTGCTGCAACAGTTGCTGGATGCCATTCTCCGTGGTGAAGAGGCGGCTATCAATGATGGCGATCTTCACCGCCGGCGTATTGGAGGTCGGTTGAGGGGCTTGCTGCCGCGCGGCGAAGGCCCATCCGGCCATCCACATGAGGCCGGCCAGAACGATTGTGGACCATCTCCCTCTCATCTCGTCTCCCTCCTTACGGCCGATGTCTTCGGACAAGCGATCCATTCTAGCACGAGGGAGGGAGCGCTTCCCAATTTGGAGGGGTCGGAGAGACCACGCTTTTCGCCGGAGTGCATCAGCGCTCCGCTGAAGGAGGGCGAACGCGAAGCGGGCGCGCTCGGGGAGAGAGTTCCTCTGCAGGTGGAGGTGGCTCCACCGAAGGCGGGGGAAGCGGATTCTCCGGAGGGACCTCCATGGGCGGCACCTCCTCGACCGGTTGACCCGGATGCAGCGTGCAGACGTCGGTGACCTCGCGGCCTTGGAGGAAGAGTTCCACGCGCTTCTCCGGACACTGATCGGTCGCGCGCAGTCCCGTCTGCGGGTCCACGACGTGCTCGACGATCCCCTCCGGCGGGGTGAAGCTCCCTGTCGTGAGGTCCGGGCGGAGCGCGGCCACCTGTCGCATGAAGGCGATCCAGATGGGGAGGGCCGCTCGCGACGCGGCCAGCGGCAGTGGCCGATTATCGTCGAAACCCACCCAGACGACCACGACGACGTGAGGAGTGAATCCGGCGAACCACGCATCGCTTCGCTGCGATGTCCCGGTCTTCCCCGCGAGGGCGGGGAGGCCGAGGGCGCTCGCCGCATACCCGGTCCCGTAGGGCTCGGTGATGACGCTCTGCAGGGCGTTGGTCACCAGATAGGCCACGGTGGCCGGCATCGCCTCCATTCGGTGAGCGCTCGTCTCCCGAAGCACGTGCCCTTCGGTCGTGAGGATGCGCGCGATGGCGAAAGGCGACGTGCGCTGTCCGCCCCCTGGGAAGACCGTATAAGCCGCCGCCAGCTCCAGCGGCGTGACTTCCGAGGCCCCCAGAGCCGTCGCCGCTTGTGCGGGCGGACGCGGCAGCCCGCAACGCTCGATCATGCGGGCGACTGTCCCGTATCCGGTCTCCTGCGCGATCTGCACGGTGATGACATTGAGTGAACGCGCGAGGGCTTCGCGCACGCTCACCGGGCGAAGCAGGTACGTATCGCCGAAATTCTTCGGCGCATATCCCCCTTCGAACGTGCGCGGCTCGTCCATATAGAGATCGGCGAGCGTCACGGGTTTGCCCTCATGTTCGCCCGATTCCAGAGCCGCCGCGTAGACGAACGGCTTGATGGCCGAGCCCGGTTGCCGCCGCGCGTCAGTCGCGCGGTTGAACTGGCTCTCGGTGTAGTTCCGCCCGCCGATCATGGCCAGGATCTCTCCCGTGCGGGCGTGAAGGGCGACGAGCGCGCCTTGCACGGTTCCGGGAGGGATGCGCTCCCGACGTCGCTGAAGCTCCCGATCCAGTCGCTCCAACCCCTCGGTCAGGGCGGCCGTGGCCGCGCGCTGCAGGTCCATGTCAATAGTCGTGTAGACACGATAGCCGAGTTGAGCGAGATCACTGGTAGGGAACAATTCGGCCAGTTGCTCCTGAACGTAGTCGAGGAAATAGGGAGCGCTCACTTCGGCCCCCGGACGCCCGGCGCGGAAGCGCAGCTCGAGGGGCGCTCTTCGGGCCCGCTCGGCCTCACGTGGGGTGATGTATCCCTGCTCGACCATGAGATCGAGCACGAGATTGCGGCGGCGAAGACCGCGCTCCACGACGTCCGGCCGAGGGGTGTTGGTGATGTAGTATCCCGGACGGTGGATGATTCCGGCCAGGAAGGCCGATTCGGGGAGCGTCAGTTGTGAGACGTCCTTGTTGAAATACTCCCGCGCGGCGGCGCCGACGCCGTAGACCGAGAGCCCGCCTCGCCGTCCGAGGTAGATGACGTTGACGTAGCGCGTGAAGATCTCCTCCTTGCTCAGCCGTCGTTCCAGCGCCAGAGCGAGGAACGCCTCGCGCACCTTGCGCCGCAGCGTTCGCTCCGAGCCGGTCAAGATGTTTTTGACCAGCTGTTGCGTGATCGTCGAGCCGCCTTGGACGGCCTCGCCCGCGCGGAGATCATGCCAGAGGGCGCGCAAGATGCCCAGATAATCCACGCCCGTATGCTCGAAGAAGCGTTTGTCCTCGACGGCGACGATGGCCTGAACGAGATGGCGTGGGAGTTGCTTATACTCGACGTCCAGGCGCAGGCCGCGGCTGGAATCCCCTGAGGCTCCGGCTGTTCGAGCGATGGAGCCGATCGGCTCCGGTTCGAGCAGGGCGCTCTCCAGATCCCGGCCGGTCTCCAGGTCCGTGAGGCGTTCAATGGTGCGCCCATCGCGGGAGAAGGTGATGCGCACGCGCGGGAAGCGATCCCCGGCTTGAGCGCCGGGCCACACCTCCACGCCCTGTCGCGCGATCCGGTACCGACGGCGCTGCGGATCGTCCGTCTTCGACCACTCGGTGTATCCGGCGCGGCTGAGGTGCTCCAGGAGCCGTTCGCGCGAGAGGCGTTGCCCCACGCGAATCCGGCGCGGCGCGGCGTAAAAGATCGTCGGTTCGCCCACCCCCAGGCGCCCGCTGAGCCACGCGTCCAATGTCGCTTCGGCCTCGAGATAGAGATAGGCGGCGGCCCCAAGGCTCACCGCAAGGCCGATCGTGAGCACGAGCAATCCCCGAAAGGCCCACCGCCGTTCGGCCCGGCGCTCGACGGCCAGGACCGATGAGGTGGCTCTTCGGTTGACCCTGCGTCGTCCCATCGAGGGAACATTTTACGCCATTTTCGGAGGGCGAACCACAGGGGGGCTTCCGCAAAGGGGAAGTGTTTCGGAGGCGCGCTTCCTTTGGATGAGGACTTTGAACTGCTCGCCCAGATCGCTGGAGAGCAGGAAGTGTTTGAGCGCCAATCGAGCGGCCACATCTTCGGCGGAGGCGGCGGCCTTTTGAAGCCAGGCGCTCGCGCGCTCCAGAAGACCCAATTCCATCAGGAGCGCGCGTTGGCTTTTGAACTCCACGACCTCAAGCCCGAGGCGCTGCCCCGCCGTCATCACCAGCGTGAAGTCCACGCTCGCCGTGATGTCCTGTTCCCCCACGCGGGCGAGCGGATCGGAGACGAGCTGACGGCCCGAGAAGCATCGTAGTGTCCCCATCGGACGGGTGCGCGTATAGAGCCGATCGGCCGTGTCCCCGTAGTCTATCGTCACAACGTATCCCGCCTTCAGGATCGAAGCGACGCGTTCAAGCCAGGGAACGATGTCCATGGCCAGGTCGGCGATCTGCCCCTCTTCGAGTTCAATGCCGATTTGTTCGAAATATCGCGCGATCTCTGGGCGCGTCAGCTCACCGAGCGTCCAGGCGAACGCTTCGCCGCGAAGTGTCACATAGAGCTCCCGCCACTGCCCGCGCTCTCGCACGACGCGATGCACGGGGAAGGCGTCCAGCAGCTCGTTGGAGAGGACGATGCCCGTGAGGCATTCCGGCCCCAGCTCTCGCTCGCTCACCCATGCGACGTTGGAGCGCTCGCGGAGCAGCCGTCGTTGCTCCTCGTGCAGGCGGGGGCTGATCTCGCAGATCAGATAGCGGATCGGGCGAGCCTCCGACCGTCGCGCGAACGCCGTCAGCAGATCGGCGGCCAGACGTCCCGTCCCTGCCCCCCACTCCAGGAGCGTCCACTCATCCGATGGGGCTTCGGCCTCCAGCTCGCGAAAGAGGGCGAGCACTTTCTCGGCCAGCAGCTCCCCGAAGATGGGATGCAGATGCGCGCTGGTGAGATAATCCCCGCGCGCGCCGATGGCCACGCGCCGCATGTAGTATCCATGCTCGGGATCATACAGGGCGGCTTCCATGAAGTCTCGAAATGGGATTGGCCCTTCGGCCCGAAGGCGCGCGCGAAGCTTCTCTTCAAGCGCCGACATAATGGGACGGGGTCGAGGAGATGTCGAGCCGATCTCGTCGGTGAAGACCTCAGCGACCGCTAATGCTCCAACTCACGCCGCCGATTCGGCGATCGGGGTGACGCGCACCACGCGCTCTCGGCCGAAGATGTAGAGGCTCGGATGCTCGCGCATGATCTTGTCCTGCAGGCGCATGAGGCCGTAGAGCAGGGCCTCCGGCCGAGGCGGGCAGCCGGGGATGTAGACATCTACGGGAACGACCCGATCCACGCCCTGCAGCGTCGAATACGAATCAAAGGGACCGCCGACGCTGGCGCAGGCGCCCATAGCGATGACCCATTTGGGCTCGGGCATCTGATCGTAGACGCGGCGCACAATAGGCGCCATCTTGAGCGTGACCGTCCCGGCGACGATCATCAGGTCCGATTGTCGAGGACTCGGGCGAAAGACGCCCGCTCCGAACCGATCAATGTCGAAGCGCGAGGCCCCGGTGGCCATCATCTCGATGGCGCAGCAGGCGAGCCCGAAGGTCATGGGCCAGAGCGCCGACTTGCGCGCCCAGTTGAAGACCGTATCCACGGTCGTCGTCAGAAATCCTCCGGCCTGCGCGTACTCCTCCAGGTTCACGTCCATTCTAACACTCCTTTTCGCCAGGCGTAGTAATAGCCGACGATGAGAAGGCCGAGAAAGACGACCATCTCGATGAATCCGAAAAGTGCCAGCTTGTCGTAGATGACGGCCCAGGGGAAGAGGAAGACCGTCTCCACGTCGAAGATCAGAAAGAGCATGGCGATGATGTAGTAGCGTACGGAGAAGCGCTCCCGAGCATCCAGGATCGGATCCACGCCGCACTCGTAAGGGGAGAGCTTCGGCGCTTCCGGCTTGGCCGGACGCAACAGTCGCCCGATCCCCAGCACCAGCGCGGGAAAGAGCACCGCGATGAGAAAGAGGACGAGGATCGGGAGGTACCCGTAGATCGGATCCGTTTGGAGTAAGAGTCCCATACGATCCCCTCGCGTGCGAGCATTAATGGTAGGGGGCAGGTGCCGTCCGTGTCAAGGTGCGGGGCTCGAATGTGCGCCGAAGGGCGCTCTCTTGATTTTGATTCGAGAGCGGGCTATCATTTATCTCTCAATTTCAAGTCGGGTTGGGGGTGATGCGGACGTGGGCTGTTGGCCCACTTTCTTTTTGGGGGAGAGGTGTGAATCTCGTCGAGCGCGTGACGACGATCATCGAGCCGGTCATCGCCGCCCTGGGCTTTGAGCTGGTGCATGTGGAGATCACCGGGGGGCGGCGGGGGATGACCCTGCGCGTTCTCGTGGACAAGCCCGGCGGGATCACCGTGGAGGAGTGCGCGCGCGTGAGCGAGCGCATCGGCGTCGTCCTGGATGTCGAGGATCCGATCCCGCACCGGTATGTGTTGGAGGTGTGCTCGCCGGGCATCGAGCGCGGGTTGTATCGCAAGAGCGACTACGCGCGATTTGCGGGCCGCACCGTCAAGATCGAGACGTGGGAGCAGATCGAAGGGCGGCGGCATTTCACGGGCGAGCTGATCGGTATCCAGGGGGATGAGGTGACGGTGCGCGAGCGCGAGCTCAAGCGCGACGTGGTGATCCCGTATCCGAAGATCCGCCGAGCGCATTTAGCCTTCGAGTGGGGGAAGTCCGAGGCGCGACGGTGATGCGGAGTGAATGGAAACCTGGCACATTCGGAGGCGAATGGCCGCGCGATCGGTGGGATCGTGCAGGGGCCTTCGCCGTGATCGTTTGAGGATGCGGGGGGAGCCGTATGGCGAATCCAAGAAGCCCCATCGCCGAGAGCATCGAACTGCTCAGTCGGGAGAAGAATATTGATCCGGAGGCCGTCATCACGGCCCTCAAGGAGGCCATTCGCCGGGCCTACGAGAAGCAGTTCAAAGCGACGGGCGAGGAGATTGACGTCGAGTACAATCCGGAGACGGGGCAGATCGAGATCTTCGCGCGAAAGGTCGTCGTCGAGCAGGTGACCGATCCGGCACGCGAGATCAGCCTGGAGGAGGCGAACCGATTGGTCGAGGGGGCGGAGGTCGGCGACATTGTGGAGATCCCGCGTCCCTTCGAGGGGTTGGGACGCATCGCGGCGCAGATGGCCAAGCAGACGATCATGCAGAAGGTGCGCGAGGCCGAGCGGCAGCGCATCTATGAGGAGTACATCGGGCGCGTGGGCGAGCTCATCAGCGGGTTCGTGAAGCGGTTTGAGAAGAGGGGCGATATGATTGTGGATCTGGGGACGGTGGAGGCGCTGCTGCCGCGCTCCGAGCAATCGAGGGCCGAGCGATATTCCGTGGGTGAGCGTATTCGCGCG
The DNA here is from genome assembly GCA_002898775.1 of bacterium HR08. GTDB lineage: Bacteria > Acidobacteriota > Blastocatellia > HR10 > HR10 > HR10. The sequence goes on from BEHK01000017.1 coordinate 25,611, forward strand.
GTGATCAAGGAAGTCAACCGTGGAGCGGGGCATCAGATCATCCTCTCCCGGACGGCCCCGGAGTTGGTCATGCGCCTCTTCGAGTTGGAAGTCCCGGAGATCTACGATGGGACGGTTCAGATCAAGGCCTGCGCGCGCGAGCCGGGCGAGCGCGCCAAGATCGCCGTCACTTCGACCGATCCCGATGTGGACCCGGTCGGCGCCTGCGTGGGCATGAAAGGGAGTCGCGTCCAGGCGGTCATTCGCGAACTGCACGGGGAGAAGATTGACATCATTGAGTGGTCGGAGAATCCGGCGAAATTCGCGGCCAGCGCCTTGAGCCCGGCCCGGGTCAATCGCGTGCGCATTGTGGATCCGGCAGCGCGTCGGTTGGAAGTCATCGTGGATGACGATCAGCTCTCGCTCGCCATCGGCAAGCAGGGGCAGAACGTGCGCTTGGCGGTGAAGCTCGTCGGGTGGCATATTGACATCCGCAGCGAGTCGGAGGTCAAGCGCGAGGTGGCCGCGCAGATCGAGCAGTTGGTCTCCGGAAGGGAGACGCCCCTGAGCGCGCTCGAAGGGCGTCTTCCCGAAACCGCGCTCGAACAGCTCAGAGCCAAGGGCTTCACGACGGTCGAGCAGATCGCCCGTGCGGATGCGGATCAGTTGGCGGAGAAGCTCGATTGGAGTTTGGCGCACGCGACCGAAGTGATCGCGCGGGCTCAGGACGCGCTCCGTGGGAAAGAGATGGAGCCGGCGGCGAGCGCTTCGGCCGTGGACGAACACGAACGAGCGTGAGCGATCCCCCGGCGCGCGCTCCGCTCGCGCGGGGGGAGAGCATGGAAGAAGAGGGGTGGGATGAAGAAGATACGCATCTATGAGTTGGCGCGAGAGCTGAAGCTCGAGCCGCGCCAGGTGATCGAAGAGGCGCGGCGGCTCGGCTTTGAGGTGAGCGTGCCCTCGAATTCGCTGACCGAGGAGCAGGCCGATCAGATTCGCTCGCGTCATTATGCGAAGCAGCCGGAGGTCTCGCAATTGAGACCGCGCCTGGTGAAGAAGGCGAAGGAAGCGGCGCCTGAGCCCGAGGGGGCGGCTCCGAGTCCTCCACCGAAAGGGGTGTCCGAAGGACCACCGCGTGAGGGCCGCGTGCGGGGCGAGCCGGAGGTCGTTCGCGCGGCTGCTGGCAAAGAGACTCGTGAGGTTCCCGGGCCACCGGAGAGGCCGGCAGCAGAGGTTGAACCGCGCATGAGAGTGATGCCCTTGAAGCCCGTGGCGCCGCCTTCGCCACCACCGGTCCCCGAACGGGCAGCGGCGGCCGCGGCGGCGGAATCCGCAGGCGCACCGCAAGCTGTTGACAGGGCCGAGGAGGCGCGCGCGGTATCGGCGCCCGAAGCGAAGCCGCGTCCCTCGAAGCCGCAGGTCGTCATCCTTCGACCCTCGAGTGCTCTGACTTCGCCGGTCGCCACGCCCACGCCGGATTTGGCGAGCACCGTCTACGTTCCGCCGCGTGATGAACGCCGACGGCGCATTCGTCGTCCGTTCGGGCCGCCTCCGAAGAAGCCGGCACCGAGTGCGGAGGCCCCCGTGACGGCGACTCCGGCTCCACCGCCGGTGAAGGAGTTGAAGCCGATCCGGCTTCCGGAGACGGTGACCGTGCGCGAGTTCGCTGAGAAGCTGCAGCTCGCCCCTCGCGAGGTCATCCAAAAGCTCGTCGCGCGGCGCATCTTCGCGACCATCAATCAACCGCTCGATCGCGAGATCGCGCGCGAGTTGGGTCGGGAGTTCGGCTACGACGTCTCCTTCACCTCCTTCGAGGAATTGATCGAAGAGCAGGAGCTGGAGCGCATTCTCCAATCGGGCGAGGAAGAGGTCCTGGTTCCCCGCGCGCCGGTGGTCACGGTCATGGGGCATGTGGATCACGGGAAGACGACTCTGCTGGATGCCATTCGGCAGACGCGCGTGGCCGAGCAGGAGGCGGGCGGGATCACGCAACATATCGGAGCGTATGTCGTCTCCGTGCCCGATCCCGATGATCCCACACGGCAGCGGGAGATCGTCTTCCTGGATACCCCCGGACATGAAGCCTTCACCATGATGCGCGCGCGCGGCGCGCAGGTGACCGATATTGTCGTCCTGGTCGTCGCCGCCGATGATGGCGTCATGCCGCAGACGATCGAGGCGATCGAACACGCTCGGGCGGCGCGCGTGCCCATCATTGTCGCCATCAACAAGATTGACAAGCCCGAAGCCAATCCCGAGCGGGTGAAAAAGGCGCTCGCCGAGCACGGACTGCTCTGGGACGGCTGGGGTGGCGATACGGTTATGGTCGAGGTCTCGGCCAAGCGTCGAATGAATTTGGAAGCGCTCCTGGAGATGATCATCCTCACGGCGGACCTGATGGACTTGAAGGCGAATCCGAATCGGAAGGCGGTGGGCACGGTCCTGGAGGCGAAGCTCGATCGCGGGCGCGGCCCCGTAGCGACGGTTCTCGTGCAGCAGGGGACGTTGCGTGTGGGCGATTGGTTTGTCGTGGGGGCGACCTACGGGCGCGTGCGCGCGCTCGTGGACGATCGCGGGCGCACCGTGCCGGAGGCGGGGCCGTCGCGCCCGGTCGAGGTCTTGGGCTTGGAGTCCGTCCCGCAAGCGGGGGATAAGCTCATGGTCGTCGAGGACCAGGCGACGGCGGAGCGTATCGCCTCAACGCGGCAACTGGAATTGCGGCAGGCGCGGGCGCGCGTGGCGATGACCTCGCTCGATCAGCTCTATAAGCGACTGCAGGCGGGCGAAGTCAAGGAGCTGCAGGTCGTCCTGAAGGCCGACGTGCAGGGATCGCTCGAAGCCCTGCGGCAGACGCTGGAGAAGCTCTCTGGCGAGAAGGTTCGCATCAATGTCATCCGGGCGGGTGTGGGCGCCATCACGGAATCGGATGTGCTGCTGGCCGCCGCTTCTCGCGACATGCAGCGGACGGCCTTGATCGTCGGCTTCAATGTCCGTCCGGAACCCCGCGCGCGCGAGGTCGCCGAAGCCGAGGGCGTGGAGATTCGCCTCTACTCGGTCATCTACAAGGTCGAGGAGGACATTCGCAACGCCATGCTCGGCTTGCTGGCGCCGGTGGAGAAGGAGGTCATCCTCGGGCGCGCTGAAGTCCGACAGGTCTTCCGCATCGCCAAAGTCGGCAATGTCGCCGGATGCTTCGTGCAAAGCGGCCGTCTCGTCCGCAACGCCAATGCCCGTGTCATTCGCGATCACGTCGTCATCTACGAGGGGACGATCGCCTCGCTCCGCCGCTTCAAAGACGATGTGACCGAAGTGAAGGAGGGCTTCGAATGCGGGCTCGCCCTGGAGAAGTTCAACGACATCAAAGAGGGCGATGTGATCGAGGCGTATGTGATCGAGAAGGTGGCGCCGACGCTCTGAGCCCGATCGGGGGGAGAGATGAAACGCTATCGTCCGGAGCGAATCGGGGCATTGCTCAAGGAGGAATTGAGCCAGATCATCGGCTACGAGCTGAAGGATCCGCAGCTCGGCCTGGTCACGATCACGCACGTGAAGGTGAGCGCTGATCTCCGCCATGCGAAGGTCTACGTGAGCACGCTCGGGACGCCCGACGAATCGCGCCAGACGGTCGAACGCTTGAATCAGGCCGCGGGGTTCATTCGGCGTCAGCTCTACCCGCGTCTTCATCTGAAGACGATCCCCGAGCTGGTCTTCCACTACGATGAGACGATCGCGCGCGCCGCACGCATTGACGATCTCCTATATGAGGAGAAGCGGGCGCGCGGAGAATCGCTGTTGGCGGACGCATCGCCGACGGAAGGGGCGTCTTCGGAAGCCGCGTCCTCTGAGGAGGAGACGCCCTGATGCGGCCGGCCGTTTCGATCTCACCAAGGGGCGAGGGGGGACGGAGATGCTCATCCTCATGCACCAAGCTGCGACCGAGGAGCAAATCGCCGCCGTCGTCCGCAAGATCGAGGCCTTGGGCTTTCGCGCCCATGTCATTCCGGGGGCGCAACGGACGGCCATCGGGATCACGGGGAATCCGGGGCCGCTCGATCCCGGATTCTTTGAGGGAATGCCTGGCGTCATCGAGGCCGTTCCCGTCTCCCGGCCATATAAGCTCACCAGTCGCGAGGTCAAGCCCGAGAAGACCGTCGTGCGCGTGGGCGAAGCGACGATCGGCGGTGAGGAAGTGGCCATCATCGCCGGGCCGTGTGCCGTCGAGAGTTATGAGCAGACGATGACAGTCGCCGAGTGGGCGAGTCGGCTCGGCGTGAAGTTCTTTCGCGGCGGCGCCTATAAACCCCGTACGTCGCCCTATTCGTTCCAGGGGCTCGGGGAAGAGGGGTTGAAGATTCTGGCCGAAGTGCGCGCGCGCTTCGGCCTGAAGATCGTGACCGAGGCCATTGATCACGAGAGCGCGGATCTGGTCGAACGGTATGCCGACGTCATGCAGATCGGCGCGCGCAACATGCAGAATTTCAGCCTGCTGCGCCGCGCCGGGCGAGCGCGCCTTCCGATCCTCCTGAAGCGCGGCATGTCGGCGACACTGGAGGAGCTGTTGCTGGCGGCCGAATACATCATGGCCGAGGGCAATTACAACGTCATCCTCTGCGAGCGCGGCGTGCGCACGTTCGCGCAGCACGCCCGCAATACGCTCGACCTCTCGATCGTGCCCGCCCTGCAGCGCCTCAGTCACCTGCCCATCATCGTGGATCCCAGCCACGGGACCGGGCGTCGGGAGCAAGTGATCCCTCTGGCTCGAGCCGGTGTCGCCGTCGGCGCCGACGGGATCATGGTGGAGGTCCATCCGAATCCCGAGCGCGCGCTCTCGGACGGGCCGCAGGCGCTGACTCTCCCCATGTTCCGCGATCTCGTCGAGCAGGTGCGCGAGATCGCGGCCCTCATCAAGAGGATGGAGCGAGAGCCGGCGCCGATGGGCTGAGCCTCGAGCGCGCTCCTGAGAGCTCTCTCGAATGAGGGGAAGGCCTCCCCTCTTGCCGAAGACGACGAGCCCGGCTACATTACTCGGCGTGAGGCAGCACGCGGTCAGCAGAAGTCCCTTCATCCGTCGGCTCCTTCATGGCGGGCGCGCACATGGTGTGCTCCTTCTGCTGCTGCTCCTCCCGGCCTGCACCCCTCGGATGGCCGTCCGACCGCGCGTCCCCACCTTCGCGCAGCTCATCGCGCAGCTCTCGGAAGAGGGCGGGTATTTCCCGAGCGACAACCTGATCTCGAACGAGCTGGGGTAACAGAAGGTCCTGCAGAAGCTCGACGAGCTGAATGTGCGCGGGGGCGTGTACATCGGTGTCGGCCCCGAACAGAACTTCACCTACATCGCCGCCGTGCGGCCGGCGTATGCCTTCATCCTGGACATTCGGCGCGATAATCAACGGCAGCACCTCTTCTACAAGGCGCTCTTCGTGCTCGCGCGCCATCGCGCGGAGTATCTCGCCATGTGGTTGGGGCGGCCTCTGCGCGAACCTTCAGACCAATGGACGCGCGCTTCGGTGGCCGATCTGATCCGGCTCATGGAGACGACCCCACCGGATTCGAACTACGTGCGGATGACGGTGGAGCGCGTCTATGCGACGATCGAGCGGCGATTCGGCGTGCCGTTGACGCCGGAGGATCGCCGCTCGATCGCGTACATCGCCCAGCGCTTCTCCGAAGACGGGCTCGACATCCGATACGAATCGCACTTTCGCCGTTCGTGGCGGCAGTTCCCCACCTTGCGCCAGCTCCTGCTGGAGACCGATCTCACGGGCCGACCGCGCAACTTCCTCGCCACTGAGGAGAGCTTCCAGTTCCTCAAGCGTCTGCAGGAGCAGGATCGGATCATCCCGGTGACGGGTGATTTCGCCGGCCCGAGAGCCTTGCGGGCCATCGGCGACTATATCCGCCGTCTGGGCGAGACGGTCTCGGTCTTCTACGTCTCGAACGTCGAGTACTACCTGCTGCAGAACGATACGTTCGCCGCGTTCGCCGAGAATGTGAAGACCTTTCCCCGGACCGAACGCAGCCTCATCATTCGGAGCTATGTGGGATATGGCTTCTCGCATCCGGAGGCCTTGCCCGGCTACTTTATAA
>BEHK01000018.1 GCA_002898775.1 bacterium HR08
GGGTCGTTGGCGCGTCCGATCGAAGAATTGATCCGGGATGACGATGTCCAGTGGCGCGTATTTCTCTTGCAGGGAGCCGACGGCGCTCACCGAGATGATACGTTCGACGCCGAGCAGCTTCATCGCGTAGATGTTCGCGCGGAAGGGCAGCTCGGTCGGCATGAGCCGGTGGCCGCGCCCGTGCCGCGCCAGGAATGCGACGCGCACGCCTTCGAGCGTGCCCAGGAGGAAGGCGTCCGAAGGCTTGCCGAAGGGGGTGTCCACGATGATCTCCTCGACGTCGCGCAAGCCCTCCATCTCGTAGAATCCACTGCCGCCGATGATGCCGATCGTGGCTTCCGACATCTCACCCTCCCGTGATGGGGACGACCCGGAATCGCCCATCGGACTCTTCGAGGATGCGTCCGACGGGGAGATGAGGATCGTGATAGAAGACGCAGAGCCAGCGCTCCCGCGCGGCCTGCGGCAGCAAGCGACGCTTCTGCTCGAGCGTCTCCAGCGGATAGTGGTCCAAAGCCGCGATCCACGGTTTCTGCACATGCGGCGTCATGGGGATCAGGTCGCTCCAGAAGACCGCCGTTTGACCCTCCGAGTGCAGGAGGACGATCTGGAGATCGCGATTATGACCGCGCACCTTCACGACGCGGACGCCCGGGACGATCTCCTCATCGCCCTCGATCAATTCGAGTTGCCCGCTCTCGCGGACGGGCTCCCAGGTGATGGCGCGATAGCTGGCGCGGTCGCGTTCGTTCGGGGCCATGGCGTGCTCGTATTCGCCCCGCTGGACGACGTAGCGGGCGCGCGGAAAGGTTGGCACGACTCGCTCGCCCTGACGCCGCGTGTTGTTCCCCGCATGGTCGAAGTGCAAATGCGTGTTGATGACAAGGTCAATGTCCTCGGGATGAAGCCCGCGGTCGGCGAGCTGCTCCAGCAACGGGCGCGGACGATGTGGGGCATAGATCTGGCGAAACTTCTCATCCCACACATCGCCGAGCCCCGTGTCCACGAGGACGATATGCCGATCCGTGCGCACGAGCAGGCAGTTCAAGCCCATGAGGATGCGGTTCTTCTCATCAGCCGGAGCCACCCGTTCCCAGAGCACCTTGGGGACGATGCCGAACATCATGCCTCCATCCAGCCGCCATGTCCCATCGCTCACCACTTCGAGCGTCATCTTCCCCAGGACGAGAGATTCGGTCACGAGCGTTCGCCTCCGTCAGGGATGGCGCGACTCCGTCGAGGGACCTTCGATCGTGATCGGGTAGCGCGCCAGGATGTGCTGGATCCGTTCCTGAATCTTCTTCTGGCGAATCGTCTGTTCGATCTGCAGCCGCGTCTCCTCATCCAGCGGCGCGATGCGCCGCGCCTCGACTTTGATGATGTGAAAGCCGTAGCTCGTCTCCACGAGATCGCTGATCTGTCCCGGCTGCAGGGCGAAAGCGGCATCCTCGAACTCGCGCACCATGCGGCCGCGCCCAAAGAAGTCGAGATCTCCGCCCTTATCCTTCGAGCCCGGATCATCGGAGAACGCTCGAGCGAGGGCGGCGAAATCTTCCCCAGCGCGGGCCCGGCGCAAGACCTCCTGCGCCTTGCGTCGCACGGTCTCCCTATCCGGCGGCGGATTCCCATCCCGCGCGATCGGGCGCGTGCTGAAGAGGATATGTCGGGCGCGCACTTGCTCGAACTCGTTCTTGTGCTCCTGGTAGTAGCGACGGATCTCCTCGTCGCTCACGGACATGCGTTGCTGCAGCTCGCGCAGAAGGTAACTCTGCAGGATGAAAGCGGGGAAGACCCGGAGCTGAAGGGCGACGCGCGGATCCCGATCCAGACCCTCTTTGCGCGCGCGTTCGGCCAGCAGGAGAAGCTCGCCATACTGGCGGCGCACCTGCTCGTTGAGCGCGCTGCGGGAGAGTTGGGGATTGGCCGCGAGCACCTGATCCAGCGCCGTCGGATTCGTCCGGAAGAAACGCTCGATCTCTTCGTCCGGGATCTCCAGGTCGGGATGCCGCTCGCGATACGCGGAGGCCAAGAGGGAGAGCTTTTGAATCTCCACCTGGGCGGCGACTTCCGTTCGCCCTAATAACCCGATCCGTCGGGCCTCCTGCGCCATGGCGAGCGCTTGTCGAAGTTGTTCGACGAGTTGCTGCCGGCCTTCCGGTGTGGAGAAGAAGGCGCGCCGTGATTCGGGCATACCTTCAAGCAGCATCTCGAGGTCCGCCGCCGAGAGGTGAGCGAGCGGGGGATGATTCGCGAGGCGGCGTTGGATGAAGACGGCAGCGGCGGCGATCCCCACGACCATGGCGATGAGCCCTACAGCTCGCGTCGAGAAGCTCACGGTTCTCTCCTCTCCTTCGGGACTTCGACCAGTTCGATGAGCACACCGTGCGCGCTTGCCGGGTGCAGGAAAGCGATCTTGCGCCCCTCCGCTCCACAGCGCGGCTCTTCATCCACGAGGCGAATCCCCCGCGCGCGCAGATGGGCGAGGGCGCGCTCGATGTCATCCACTTGGAGGCCGATGTGGTGCAGGCCTTCGCCACGCCGCGCCAAGAATCGGCCGACGGGGGAATGCTCACTGAGAGGTTCGAGCAGCTCCAGGCGCCCTTCGCCTACAGGGAGCATGGCCAGGCGAACGCCTTGCTCGGCGACGATCTCTTGTCCGGTGCAGGTCAATCCGAGGACCTCCGTGTAAAACGGAAGCACCTCATCGAGCGAACGCACGGCAATGGCGATGTGATCCAGTCTCATCGGTTCAATCTCCTCGCTCTGGGATCGAAAGGGGCGTGGGCTCCGGTCTCCCACACCGCTTCAGGATCTCCTCCACGATGGAGTAGGGGTCGCGTTCACGACGCGCCACCTGGGTGGCCCATCGGGCCATCTCTTCGGCCGTCGTGAGATGGCGAAGGGCGAAGTCGAAGAGCCGATCCCGCAGCAGCGCGTGCAACCGCTGTTCGGCCATCTCCTGACGTCGCCGGTCGGCTTGTGGACTGCGCTCGCGGAATTCCAGGAAGTGCGCGATGGCATTCCCCAGCTCTTCGATCCCCTGGCCTTCGGTAGCGATCGTCTTGACGATCGGCGGGTGCCATCCATCGCGCCGTTCGGCCATGGCGAGCATGGCGTTCAACTCGCTCTCGATGCGCGAGACCCCCTCACGATCGGCCTTGTTGATGACGAAGACGTCGCCGATCTCCATCAAACCCGCCTTGATCGTCTGCACGTCATCGCCGAGCCCCGGCATGAGGACGACGATCGTCACATCGGCAGTCTTCACGATGTCCACTTCGCCCTGGCCGACGCCGACGGTCTCGACGATCACTTTCTCATAGCCGGCGGCATCGAGGATGAGGACGGCGTCCCCGGTCGCGCGGGCCAGGCCCCCCAAATTCCCGCGCGTGGCCATCGAGCGGATGAAGACGCCGGGATCGGTCCCGAGCGCGTGCATCCGAATGCGATCGCCGAGGATCGCCCCGCCGGTGAAGGGACTCGAGGGATCTACGGCGATGATCCCCACGGTCTCTCCACGGACCCGATAATACTGCGCCAGACGATCTACGAGCGTGCTCTTGCCGACGCCCGGCGATCCCGTCACGCCCAGGACCACAGCTCGCCCCGTGTAGGGGAAGAGCCGCTGGAGAAGAGCCAGAGCTTGGGCTCCGTCATTTTCCACCAGCGAGATCGCCCGAGCGATGGCCCGTGTGTCTTGGGCACGGATATTCTCGATCAATCCGGTCAGCGCGTCCGACATGACCTCTCCAGCAGATACTTAACGTTAAACGGTCTTCGGAGCCAGCGTCAAGGTGGATTCCGAACGCGGGCGAACGAGATGAGGCTTGTTCGCCGCCTGTGCGTGTGGTATAAACTCGGCCGGAGAACGCGGGGGACGAGATGAACGTCAGACTTCAGGCCGAGGTGATCAGTCATCGGTTTGGTCTGGATTCGGCCGAATGCGATGTGAAACTGGTATTGCCAGGAACAGTCGAGCGTCTCCGACCGCAACTGGCGCTGGCGCTTGAGAAAGTGGGGTATCACGTGGTGAGCGAAGATCCGCTTCAGGCGCGACGCGGCGGCGCCAATTTCTCTTTGAACGTCCTCAAGTATCCGTCGTCCCTTCACCTCGGGTTCAAACCGGTGGGGGAACAGGCGACGCAGGTGACGTTCAGCTATTCGCTCAAGCACTCGGGGCTGGGGTGGATCACGAAGGGAGATCTGCCCGTCCTCGCGCAGGAGGCGGAGGCGATCGCAGCGATCGCGTTGCAGGGCGCCCGGGCGCCTCTCTGCGCGAGGTGCGGTGGGGAAAATCCGGCGGGTTCGCGATTTTGCCGACGATGTGGCGCGTTGCTGGCCGTCTTAGAGCCGGCCGAGTTGGACGTCTTGGATCTTGTGGCGAGAAATCGCGCGGCATATCTAGCGCTCCTTATGGGGATCACAGGCTTGGCGCTCATGACCGTTTGTCTGGCCGTCCTTCTCGCCGATCTCCCGGCGAAGCTCGAAAGGTTCGTGATCTTTCTGGGGCTTCTCGCTGGGGCCTTCGGATGGGGACCTCTGCTCTGGGGGATGTATGGATTGCGGCAGGGAGTGAGTCGCCGAAGAACAAAGGGAGGGCTTCAGCCACGCGTGAGCGAAGAGCCTTCGACACCACCTCTCCCTTCCAGCGCGTTCCCCGTGACCGAGAGGACGACGCAAATTCTGGAAGGAGCTGCACCTCCGATATCTGTGACTGAGGGAACGACGCAGCTTTTGGACGAAGCTCCCCCTCCGCCTTCGCGAGTTCAAGAGCGGGAGATGCCGTGATCCTCTGGTGGGGGGGCTGCTGGGAACATCGGGTGAGATCTTCATCACCGGTGGGCAGATCATTCGGGGGCGCCGGGGGTGGTCCCTTCGGCATGTGCCCAACTCTCCCTATCGCACTCAACGACCTCGACGATCCTGCGGACGTGGTTTCCCTAAAGTGCGGATGAGTCCGCAGGGCTTCTCCGGCTTCCAGTGGCCTTGTGGTGATCGGCAGGCCGCTTGACGGTGAGGCCGGTTCCCTTCTAACATGGCGGCAGAGGGGGGGATTGATGGAGCTTGCCGGACTGGCCGGGGTGATGGCGTCGGCTTTAGGGTTGGCGCTGACGCTGTATGGGGTGTTTTACAATGGGCGGGCCACGCGGGCGCTCATCGAGTCCATTCGCCAGGACGTTCAAGCCGCGCACGAGACGACGCGGGCGATCCAAGAAATGATGCGGGGGACGCAGGAGACGATACGCGCGCTTCAGGGGGCGATGCAGGCGACGCAGGAGACGACGCGGGCGATGCAAGAGATGATGTGGGGGACTCAAGAGACCACGCGAGCGCTTCAGGAGATGATATGGGCGACTCAAGAGACGATACGGGCGATTCATGAGGCGATGCGCGCCATTCACGAAGACGGACAGCGGCGGCACGAGGAGCTGCTCACCTATCTCCGCGAGATGGATCGTCGCCACACCGAGCTGATGGCTGCTCTTGCTCAGCGCCGTCCCTGAACCTTACCAGTCCCGGCGCGTTCATTGGAGGGGCTCTGTCGCTTATGCTCGCGGGATGAAGCGCCGGGAGGCCACGCAGCGGTGAACATGTCGTCCCAGTCCTGAGATTCCTCATCATCCGCGCGGACGATTCGGGCGGCGTCAGCCACGCAGTTGCGGTTTGACGTCTCACAGGAGACGGCCTAAAATTTCGCCTGCTCATGCCACTGTTCCGACGAAAACGAAGGGGGTTGGAACCGCCGGTCGAGCGCACGGGAGCAGTGAAGACCGAAGGCGTCTTCCTTAAGTGCGAAGGGTGCCGCGAGGTTCTCTATCGCCGGGATGTGGAAGAGAACCTGATGGTTTGCCCTCGATGCGGATATCACTTCCGGATCTCGGCGCGCCAGCGTCTGGCGCTGCTCTTCGACGAGGGGGTTTACACCGAAGTTGATGCGCATTTGGCTTCGACCGACCCGCTGGGTTTTTATGATACGCGGAGCTACAAGGATCGTCTGGCGGCTGCGCAAAAGGCGACGGGCGTCTTGGAAGCCATCCTCACCGGGGAGGGAACGATCGGAGGGTATCCGGCGATCATCCAGGCGATGGAGTATGGCTTCATCGGAGGGAGCATGGGTTCGGTCGTCGGAGAGAAGGTCACGCGAGCGATTGAGCGGGCGTTGGAGAAGCGCGCAGCGCTCATCATCGTCTCGTGCTCCGGGGGCGCGCGCATGATGGAAGGGGTTTTGAGCCTCATGCAAATGGCGAAGATCTCGGCGGCGCTCGCGCGGTTGGACGAGGCTGGCGTGCCCTATATCTCGGTGATGACCGATCCGACGACCGGGGGCGTGACGGCCAGCTTCGCCATGTTGGGGGATTTGAACATCGCCGAACCGGGAGCGCTCATCGGATTCGCCGGCCCGCGGGTGATCGAGCAGACGATTCGGCAGAAGTTACCCGAAGGGTTTCAAAGGTCGGAGTTCCTGCTCGAGCATGGGATGCTCGATGCCGTCGTGGATCGGCGCCACTTGCGGGATTTCCTCATCCGGGCGCTCGCCTTCATGATGCCGGACGAGCGGCGGCGCGCCTCGGTGGTCACTCGGCCAGAGGAGCCGCAGTGAATTACCAGGAGACGCTCGCCTATCTGGATCGGCTCGGGCACGAGCTGCTGCGGGCTCGATTCGGATTGGAGAAGATTCGCCGCCTCCTGGCTGAACTCGGAGATCCGCACACCGCTTATCCCTCGATCATCATCGCCGGAACCAACGGGAAGGGCTCGACGGCGGCGATGCTGGAGGCCATCTTGCGGCAGGCGGGGATGCGCACGGGGCTTTACACTTCGCCCCATCTGGTGCGCGTCGAAGAGCGGATTCAGGTTGGCGGGCAGGAGATCGCTCCGGAGGAGCTGGCGGCTCTGGCCACGCGTGTGCGCGACGTCGCCGAGTCGTTGCTTCATCGAGGAGAGATCGAAGCGCGTCCGACCTATTTCGAGTTCCTCACGGCCCTCGGCTTCGAATACTTCCGCGAGCAGAAGATCGAAATCGCTATCCTGGAGGTCGGGCTCGGCGGCCGCTTGGATGCGACGAACGTCGTCCCCCCGTTTCTGTCGCTCATCACGAGTATAGACATTGACCACGAGCAATATCTGGGTTCGACGATCGCTTCCATCGCGCGAGAGAAGGCGATGGTGATCAAGCCAGGGGCGCGCGCCGTCCTGGCGCGGCAGCATTCGGAGGCGCGCGAGGTCTTGCTCGCCCGTTGTCGGGAGTGTGGGGTTCGGCCGATATGGGCTGATGAGGAGGTGGAGATCGCGGGAGGTGAGCCCGATGGACGGTTCTCGATCGTCTATCGCATGGCCTCTGGGGAGTCGTTGAACGTGCGCCTCGGCCTGCGCGGGCGCCATCAGATTGAGAATGCGCTCGTCGCTCTGCGCGCCGCCGAGGTCTTGCGCGAGATGGGCTATGCGATCCCCGCCTCGGCCTTGCGTCAGGGGATCGAACGGGTCGCGTGGCCGGGGCGACTGGAGATCATCGGCCCTTCGAGTCCACGGCTCGTGCTCGATGGGGCGCATAATACAGCGGGCGCGCGCGTCGTGCGCGCGTATCTGGAAGAGTTCGGGCGCCGGCCGCTCACGCTCGTCTTCGGGACGATGCGTGACAAGCGAATCGCCGAGATGGCTGCGGAATTATTCCCCCTGGCGGATGCCGTCATCCTGACGCGTGTGCCGGACGAGCGCGCGGCGTCGTTGGAACAACTTCTGGAGCAGACGGCTGCGCTGCGCCAGCCGCTCGGTCGTCCGATTGAGGCGATTGAGCCTGTAGGGGCGGCTCTCGACCGCGCGTGGGAGCGAACGCCGTCATCGGGCATGATCTGTGTGACCGGCTCGCTCTATTTGGTCGGCGAGGTCAAGCGCTGGCTCGCGAGGTCCGGACGCGAGGCGGGCCTTTCTGCATCCGAGGGAGGATGATCAAACCGCCGGTCTTGCGCCCGGGAGATCTGATCGGCATCGTCGCTCCGGCGAGCGACGTCCGACCGGAGCGGCTCGCCGCCGGCGCGCGGGAATTGGAACGTCTGGGGTTTCGCGTGACGTATGCTCCCTCGATCTTCGCTCGCCAGATGTACCTGGCCGGCTCCGATACGCGGCGCGCCGAGGAGCTGATGGCGATGTTCGACGATCCCGACGTGAAAGCCATCTTCGCCGCGCGAGGGGGGTATGGATCCGTCCGTCTCCTGCCGTATCTGGATGAGGAGAGGCTGCGAGCGCATCCGAAGATCTTCATGGGCTACAGCGACATCACGACCCTGCTCGTCTATTTCCAACAGCGATTCCGGTGGGTTGTCTTTCATGGCCCGATGGTCGCGCGTGAGTTCGCCGATGGGCCGGGGCACTACGATGAGGAGTTACTCCGGCGCACGCTCATGCGCGCCGAGCCCATCGGGGAGATTGATACGTCCGGGGCCGCCGTACTCTCCCCCGGCGTGGCGAGGGGCCGATTGACCGGAGGGTGCTTGTCGCTGCTCGTGAGCACGCTGGGCACGCCCTATGAGTTCGACGCGACCGATGCGATCCTCTTCCTGGAAGACTACGCCGCGAAGCCCTATCAGGTGGATCGCATGCTCACGCAGCTTCGAGACTCCGGGAAACTTCGCACCGTGCGAGGCCTCATCTTCGGCGAGATGACCGAATGCGTGCAACATCCACATCAGGACTATACCCTCGTGGAGGTCATCCGAGATCGTCTCGCCGATTTGGGCGTCCCGATTCTCTTCGGCGTGCGCTCCGGCCATAGTGATAACCGGAATCAGGTCCTCCCGTTTGGCGTTCGCGCGACGTTGGATGGCGATCGAGCGAAGCTCATCATCGAGGAAGCGGCCACGAGCGAGTCCGCGACGGGAGGCTCGGAGTGAGCGCGTAGCGGATCATTCATACGCGCGCGCGATGTGGGCAGGGGCGTAGTAGTGGGCGAGGATCTGCTGGCAGGTGCGTCCCTGCCGGGCCATGACGGCGGCACCGATCTGGCATAGGCCGACGCCGTGTCCCCATCCCGCACCACGGAGGCGAAAGCGTCGAGGCACGCCGGCGCGTATGTCCTCGGGGAAGATGACGAAGGCTGAGCTGTAGAGATGCGTCCTGGAGAGCGCGCGTCGAATCATAAGCTCCTTGCCGAGGATCACGCGCTCTCGCTCCCCGACGATGCGAAGTCGCACGAGGCGTCCCGAGGAGCCTCGCTGCAAAGGCTCCAGTCGTCGAATGGCGCCGAGGTCCAGACCAAGCCGCGCCTGAAGGAGCGCTTGAAGCTCCTCCTGGCTGATGGTGTGCTCCCATCGGAAGAAGTCGCGCGTCGGTCGGTCCACCTCAGGGAGCGCACCCTCGAGCGCGCGCGCGTCGGTCGTGTGGCAATACGCAGGAGGAGTGCCCGTGATCCACGTGACGGCGTGCGCTTCGACCGTAAGGGGACGGGGGAAGTTCGGGGGCCATTCCGCTCCATCGAACCGCCCACCTCGCAGGTAGGGCACGTCACGATCCTCCCAGGCGCTCCGGTACTCCTCCGTCGCGCCCCCGCAGCATTTCGAGAAGCGCGCGTCCCCGATCTGCCCATGGAAGAGCAGAACCCATCCACGCGTCTCCATGACGGCCCTCACCACGTCGCTGGTCCCGAGGGGCGCCAGACCGTAATAGCGTTGACAATGATCGTCGGCGCACACGTCGAACTCGCGATGAGTCGTCCGATCCGTCCAGTGGAGGATCTCGATCTCGCCCGTTGCGGTCTCCCGCGGCTCGGGTGAGGGCGCCGATGCCACATCCTCGATGCGACGCGTCAGATTCGCCAGCAGCCAGCTCCGCGAGATGATGGCGTGCGCTTTGAGAAATTCCCAAGGAGCGTGGGCGCTCATCTCCGAAGCGACGACGCTGGCGAGATAGGTCTCGACAGGCAGCGCGTTGATGACCATCAGTCGCGGCGCGGCGTCCGGCGCGGAAGGGGAGAGGCGAATCGCCAGCGTCCCCGCATACCGATGCGCTTCCCTTCGCTCCCAGTGGAACCCTTTTCCCACGGGGACATCGCAGAGCGCGAATGCGGTCGTCGCCGGGTTCGCCGGGATGAGGACGAGCGTCGGTGCGATCTCCACAAGGCGTTGCTGGGCATCGCGGATCTCGAGACCAGCGGGATGAAGGCGTGGGATCGCTCGATATTCGCCCGGCGGGAAGGCCTTCCCCTCAGGCGTTCGGAATTCGCCCTCCAACGTGAAGTCTGCCCGCTCGACGTCGGTCAGAAGGCCGACGGAGATCGAAGGCTCGGTTGGGAAGAGAAGCCTTTCTTCCGAAGCCGCAGCTCGCTCGCGCATGTCACCGAAGGGAGGGGGCGAAGCCCGAGAGGCGGTCGGCTCGCCGCATCGGGCTTCGAGCCCACGCGTGTCAGCTTCCCAGGAGTTTACGGACCGTCTCCAAGATGGCGTCGTAATTCGGATGGTTCGCGATCTCCGGGACGTATTCGGCGTAGCGCACCGTATCCTCAGCGTCCACGACGAAGACGGCGCGCGTATCGAGTCGCAGCTCTTTGATCAGTGTCCCGTAGGCCAAGCCAAACGAAGCGTCCCGATGGTCGGAATAGCAGGCGACGCGATCAATACCGGCGGCGCCGCACCACCGCTTCTGCGCGAACGGCAGATCCATGCTGATGGTGAGGATCTCGACGCCCGGCAACTTCGCCGCTTCCTCGTTGAAGCGACGGGTTTGCGCATCGCAGACCGGCGTATCGAGCGACGGCACCGAGCTGATGATGCGCACCTTACCGCGCGTCGAGCTGAACTGAAATGGCGCCAGATCCGTCGTGAGGACCGTGAAGTCGGGAGCCTTGTCCCCGACTTTGATCTCCGGTCCAACCAACGTGAGCGGATTGCCTCGCAAGGTGACTGCTCCCGGTCGTTCGATCGTCATAGCTCATCCTCCTTGATCGGTTGTAGAAAAGGGCAATTTTACCAGCCCGATCGCATGACGGGAAGCCACGCGGTGCGATCGCAGAACTCCCCTCACCCCATGGCGGCCTATGGAAGATGGCCGTCTGCTGCAACACAGGCGAGGTCTCCGAAACTCGAAGTCGAAGGATTAGGAACCCCCCCTCTGGCGACAGCGCTTTGGCCTTGACACGCCGTGGGGAGGGGGTAAAATTGCCCCTGAAAGGAGGTGAGAGCGATGAGGATTCCGTGGGTTTTCCTCTGGGGACTCCTGGCTCTCCTTCTGGTTCCTCCTGCTCCTTCGCACCTCGCTTTGGAGACAGATGGGGAGGAAGGGAGCTTTGGTGTTCACATTCTCCTATCCGGGCGAGAGGCGTTACTCATCCCGGCGTCGGGGAGAATATTTGGCGTTGTCCGCGTATCGGGCCGGGAGAATCTCTCGGCGCTCAAGGTCGTTCCCGAGGTCAACGGGGATACCGTGACGATTCGCCTCTCTCCGCTCTTCACTCGGATCGAAGAAGCATTGACCTGCGAGCAGCTCTGGCAGTTTCATTCGGAGCCGACGGTGACGATCTCCGGGCGAGTGGGGGACACGCTTCGCGTCTCCGGCTTCGAGCGTTTCGCTCTTCCCGAGCTAGACGTGCGAATCGTCCCATTGAACGGAGCGAGCCTCCAGGATTGCTGCGAATGTGGGAAGTTGGTGTGTTGCCCGAACTCGGGACAGTGTTTAGGCTGTGGGGGCTACGGACAGTGCTGCCGTCGCCCGTGACCTGTGTTTTGGAGATTCTCGCCTCAGGCAACTTGCGCTCGCGGGTGATCGAATCCCGATCGGAATGGGACGGGCACAATTCTCCTGAGTCGCGAAAGGAGCGATCCAGACATGTGGTCGTGCGCCCCATTCACCAAGTGCCACTTCGGTTGCAGTGTGCGCCAGCCGGCGACCGGGGAGGTGTAGGCGAGCGCTTTTGACATTCCCCTGTTTCGCGTCAGACCCGTGTGAACGGGCGATTGAATCTCGCCCGGGGTGAGCCGAAAGTGAGCTCCAGGATAGGCCGAATTCATCGCCCGCAAGTCCTCGAAGGGAGGTGATCCGTCCGCGTGGTTCCGCACGTCGTTCATTCTCATGACGCCACTGCCGTTCGCCTCCATGTGGGCCGCCCCCTCCCGCGAGCTTTGGGAAATTGATGGTGGGACCTCGTCGCTCACCCCAAGCTGGAGGTAGTCCTGAATTTCTTTGGGGGTGAGGGCCGCGCCTCCATCCCTGGAGTCCCGCTCGGATGTCTCCCGGACGTGCGGATAGTCGCCGTTGACAGAGATGGGACTCGGATATACCATAGCCTCGTCGCGTGAAGGGTTCTCTTCACGCGATGGGTGAAAAAGGAGCGAACGGCGTGATTCAGAGCGCGACGCGAGGGAAGACGTCAGTGAGGCGATTTCATCTGGTCGGCATCCCACGCGATCCTGGAGGTTCCGTGGAGGCTGTGGAGAGGAGGAGCTATGAGGCGCTTGAGACTGATCGGCATGGGAGCGGTCGTTGTCAGTGTGGTGCTTTCATTCATCTCGCGGGAGAGCACGGCGGGATCCCACCGCGCATCGTCTTTGGAAGTGGGGGACTCATCCTTCCTTCGCCTTGATCCCCGCGCTCGGCCTCGGGTGAATTTTCGCCTCGTGGAGGAAGGGGTACTCACCGCACAGGGGGATGGGTGTTCGGGAGACGTTTCGCTCCTTAGTGTGATCTTCGATGAAGAACGTCGCGCCTGGCCACAAGGAGCGGCGCTCGGGGATTTCAACAGAGATGGGGTGACCGATCTCTTCCTCTTTGAGCGAGGGGAGGGGCGGGCCGTTCTGGCGGTGCGGTTGTCGTCGGCGGGGGGGCGGTTTTGTCCGGGATGGGCGTTTGATCTCGGATCGGGCGAACCTATTGGGCTCACCGTTGAGGATGTCACAGGGGACGGGCATTCAGATATCGTGATCGCACTGGCCGATCCCTCGCGCCTCGTCCTTCTGGTTGGAAATGGACGCGGCGGGATCGCCGATCGGAGGGAGATCGCGCTGGAGGAATCGGTGCGGGCGATCGCCGTCGGAGATGTCACCGGCGACGGGCGGAACGATCTGATTCTGGCGCTCGCTTCGCCGATGCGCGTGGCGCTTCTGGCCGGGCGTGATGATGGACGCTTCGAGCGCGCGGATGTGCTCCGGGTGGAGGGGGAGGGAGGTCGTGCGGAGCCCGTGAGGCTGCGTGTGGCCGATCTCGATCGAGACGGACACGCCGACGTTGTCCTCGCTTCGAGCCTGGGGCTCATCTGGGCGCGCGGAGCTGTGGGGGGATTCTCGCCGCCGACGGTCCTGCCGCTGGAGGCGATGCCGACCGATCTCGTCCTGGAGGATCTTGATGGAGATGGGCGCGCCGACGTGGTCCTCAGCGATAGCGCCGGAGCGGTGCAGCTCTTTCGTGGAACGATGAAAGGATTCGTTCCGCACGGGCGATGGTTCGTCGGAGGGCCAATATCGGCGCTTGCTGCCGGCCACTTCGATGCCGACGGATATCGGGATATGGCTGTGGCGCTCGCCGATCGTGGGCGCATCGTCCTGCTGATGGGCGAGGGCGGGGGCGGATTTGGAGAGGCGTTCCATCTGGATGTGCGCGATCCGGTGGCGGTGCTCTTGTCGGCGCGGATGAATCGGGATGCGCTCGACGATCTGCTCATTGGCGAGCGGCGCCCAGGGGGATGGCTCCTGGCGGTCACGGAGGCCCCGCGCATTGTGGTGACGACGACAGCCGATACGATCCTGGAGGATGGTCGCGTCTCGTTGCGCGAAGCGATTCTCGCCGCTAACGGCGTGCCGCCCAATCGGGATGTCGCGGGACAGCGAGGGGGGCCCGATGTGATCGCCTTCAATATTCCGGAATCCGAGCGCCGGGATGGTGTCTTCACGATCGAAGTGGATGGCGCATTAGGCCCGCTGCCTCGATTGGTGGATGGAGGGACGACGATTGATGGGACGACGCAACCGGGATGGAGCGGTCGGCCCATCATCGTGCTCAGCGGGCGGCGAGCCGGTCTGGCCGATGGGCTCGTGATCACCTCCTCGCTCAACGTCATTGCCGGATTGGTCATCAACGGGTTTGAAGGGAGCGGCGTGAAGATCATCGTAGATCCGCCGGAGTCGGGCACGGCGACGGGGAACATCGTGCGTGGATGCTATATCGGCACGGATCCCACGGGACAACGCAGTGTGGGCAACGGTCTCTACGGCGTGCTGATCACGCGGAACCGCACGCAGGCGAATCTCATCGGAGGCACGACGCCGGCCGATCGGAACGTCATCTCGGGTAATCGCGGCAACGGGATCGAGCTGGACTTCCCCACATTCGGGAATTTCGTCTTGGGAAATTACATCGGGACGACGGCCGATGGGTTGAGCGCGTTGCCTAATGGTGGAGCAGGGATTTTCATCAGCGGGGCGCGAGATAACGTGATCGGCGGACGCGAGCCGGGAGCGGGGAATGTGATCTCGGGGAATTCTGGAAGCGGGATTCAAATCGTCGGCACCTTCGGGAATCAAGTCCAAGGGAATTGGATCGGCACCGATCGGACCGGGACGCGAGCGCTGCCGAACGGAGGAGATGGGGTGGCGCTCGTCGGGGGGGCACATGGGACTCTCATCGGAGGGACTGCCGAGGCGGCGCGCAACGTGATCTCCGGCAATGCGCAATATGGCGTTCGTCTGGCGGATGCCTTCTCGAATCAGATCGCGGGGAACATCCTCGGTCTGGATTCGACGGGGACGCGAGCTGTGCCCAATGGCGCCAGTGGGATTTTGGTGACGGCGGGCGCGCGGGATAACCTCATCGGAGGGCTCGAGGCCTCCAGCGGCAACATCATTGCTGGGAATGCGGGCGATGGAATCACGCTCGCGCGCGGGGCGAGCAACAATCACATTGTGGGGAACCTCATTGGGACGGCGGATCGCGAGGGAACGCGCCGTCTGCCCAATGGGGGGAACGGGATCGCCATCCTCGGCGCGCGGGATACGACCATAGGGGGGGCGACGCTCACGGCGGCGAATACGATCGCCTATAACGCTCGGGCGGGCATCGTGATTCTGGATGGGGAAGAGACGCCGAGCCGAGGGAATCGCATCGGCTGCAACGCCTTTTTCAGCAATGAGGGATTGGGCATTGATCTCGGCGGTGATGGGGTGACGCCCAACGATGTGGGGGACACCGATGATGGGCCGAATGCCCTCATGAATTTCCCGGTCGTGCGCGAGGTGCGCGAGATGTCCGGCGGCGTCCTCCTGCGAGGGCGTATAGATACGATCAATCCGGCGGCGGCGCGGGTGGACGTTTACATAGCCGATCCTGATCCTACGGGTTTTGGAGAAGGGCGGAGGTGCGCGGCTCAAGGGATCGCGCCGAACCCGGACGGGACGTTCGAAGTCTTCCTTCCGGGGCTCTCGGTTCGGGATCCGGTGACGTTGGTGGCGACCGATGAGGTGGGGAATACGTCGGAGTTCTCTCGTGTGGCTCCTCCGGTAGATTCGACGCCGCCGAGCGTGCGCGTGATCAGCCCCAATGGCGGCGAGTTCGTCCTGGCGGGAACGTTGTTGCCGATCGCGTGGGAGTCTTCGGATGATATGGGGATCTTGCTTCACGAAGTCGCGCTCTCGCTCGACAGCGGGCGGACGTGCTCGATCCTGCTCGGGCGCGTGAGCGGCGAGAAGCGCTCGTTTGTGTGGGAGGTCCCGGAAGGCATGCTCTCCTCCACCGCGCGCATCTGCGTCACGGCGCGCGACTTCTCCGACAACGCGGCGACCGATACGAGCGATGGGGACTTCCAGATCGGGCGCAGCGATCGCGAGGAGCCAGTTGTGCGCGTGCTGCGGCCCAATGGGGGCGAGGTCGCCCGAGCGGGAGAGCCGTTTGAGATCGCATGGGAGGCGAGCGATAACGTCGGCTTGTCCGGTTGCGATCTCTTCGTCTCTACAGACGGTGGGGCATCCTTCACGCCCCTGGCGATGCGCATCCCGGCGGACGTGCGTTCCTTTTCCTGGAACGTCCCCGAGGGGCTCTCCACGACGCGCGGGCGCGTCCTCGTGCGGTGTCGCGACCTGGCCGGGAATGTCGGAGAGGATCGAAGCGATGCGGACTTCGCGATAGACGGTGCGCCGCCGACCATTGGCTCAGTGATCGTCTTCGACGTGAATGGCCCCAGTCGCTTCTTCGTCGCGCGGCGTCCGTTGACGATCGCGTGGGAGGCTTCCGATGACGTCGGGATCGTGCGCCATCGGATCGAGTTCTCACGCGACGATGGCCTGACGTTCGAGCCGCTGCGGGATGCCCAAGGGAACATCGTCGGGGACAACATTCCGGGCGATGCTCGACAGTTCACGTGGACCGTTCCGGGAACGGTCTTCACGCGCACCGGGCGATTCCGCGTCACGGCGATTGATCGTGCCGGGCGGACCAGCTCAGCCTTGAGCGAACGCATTTCGATCGTCAATTGAACGGATCCCACCTTCCGAGAGGGGGCGCCTTGAGCGCGATCGCGCGGCCTTTGGCGAGGGCCGATACCGGGGGCATCCCTCCAGAGGTCTTCGAGGGCCTTGGGGGCGAACGGCTTTGGTCTTCAGAAGCGTGGGCGCGCCGGGGCATAGACCATGCGAATCCTTCGCCTGGAGGTGACGAGCTTCCGAAACATCGCGCGGGAGCAGCTGGAACCGGGACCTGAGCTGAACCTCTTCTACGGCGAGAACGCGCAGGGGAAGACCAGCTTGCTCGAAGCCATCTACGTGCTCGGTCGCGCGCATTCGTTTCGCACGCCGCGCCTCCTGGACGTGATCCAACACGGGCAGCCGCAGGCTCTGGTGCGCGGGATCATCTGCCGGAGCGGAGGGCGCACGGAGCTGGCCGTACATCTCAGCCCGCGAGGACGTGCGCTCTTTGTGAACGGGAAGCGGCGGACGCTCTCGGAGTATCTCGGTCATCTGGCCGTGTTCGTCTGCTCGCTTGAGCGAATGGAGATCATTCGCGGGGAGCCGGAACATCGGCGCCAGTTCCTGGACGCAGGGATTCTGAGTCTCGATCCCAAATACGCCCACACGCTGGAGCAGTACCGACGCCTTCTCATGCAGAAGAATCGCCTGCTGAAGCGCGCCGCCGAGAGCGGGGAGCCGCAGCGCTTTGTCGAGGAGATCGAGGCCTGGAACGAACAACTCGTCCGATACGGAGCCCTCATCCATCGAGCGCGCACGCGATACGTCGAACAGTTACAGCAGCATCTGCCCATGGAACTATTCGGGGCGGAGCACATCGCCATTCGTTACGTCTCCTCGCTGGCGGCTCACGGAGATCTGAGCGAGTACGAAGCGCTCCTGGCCGAGCGGCTGCGCGTGCGGCTTCAGGCTGAGTTGGCCGTCGGCTATGCCCTGGTGGGGCCACACCGGGATGAGCTGGAGATCACCTTCAATGGGCGGAACCTGCGGCAGTATGGAAGCCTCGGTCAGCAGCGTAGTGCGCTGATTGTGCTTGATTTAGCGCAGGTCTCCGTCTATAATTCTGCCTTTGAAGATCAGGCCGTGTTTCTCTTGGACGACGTGGATGCGGAGCTGGATCGGGGGCGTATGGCGCGGGTGCTGGAGTACCTGCAGGGTCGCGCGCAATGTTTCCTCACGACCTCGAAGCCGGAGATCGTCGAGGCGAGCGGTGCCGCTCGCTTTCGCGTTGAAGCCGGGCGCATCATCTCCTCCGCTGTTCCGCCCCAGGCCGAGGAGGCCGACGTGAGCGCATCGTGACCCTGTGCGCGCACGCGCGACATCTCGCGATGGGAGTCAAACGCTATGGCGAAAGCGAAACTTCAGCTTGCGGCGAAGAGGGCGAAATCGGGGAATGCGGGAATGCCGACGGTGACGAAGCCGGCGCCCGATTCCGGGGAGCCTGCGGTTCCCTCGCCCCTCTCGGGCGGGTCGGAGTATACGGCCAGTTCGATCACGATGCTCGAGGGGCGAGAGGCCGTCCGCAAACGCCCGCACATGTACATCGGGCCCACGAACGAGATCGGGCTCCATCATCTGGTCTTCGAAGTGGTGGACAACTCCATTGACGAAGCGCTGGTCGGATATTGCGATCGCGTGGACGTCATCATCCACATGGACAACTCGATCACGGTGGTGGATAACGGGCGCGGGATTCCCGTGGATCGGCATCCCACGGACAAGAAGGGGCGGTCGGCGGCCGAGGTCGTCATGACCGAGTTGCACGCGGGCGGGAAATTCGATGCCAACGCCTATAAGGTCTCCGGGGGCGTCCACGGCGTCGGCGTCAGTTGCGTGAACTTCCTCTCGGAATGGCTGCGGCTGGAGATCTGGCGTGATGGCGGCGTCTACGAGCAGGAGTATGAGCGGGGCGTCCCGAAGGGCCCGCTGCGCAAGACGGGCGTCACGCGTCGGCGGGGGACGAAGATCACGTTCAAGCCCGATCCGGAGATCTTCGAGACGACCGAATTCAGCTTCGAGCTGCTCGCCCAACGGCTTCGCGAGAAGGCCTTCCTGAACAAGGGCGTCCTCATCACGCTCACCGATGAGCGGACGACGCCCGAACGTCGGAGCGAATTCCGCTACGAGGGGGGCATCGCCGAGTTCGTCCGCCATCTCAACAAGAACAAGAATGTGCTGCATCCCGATGTCATCTTCTTCGAGACGCAGAGGGACGACCTCACGATCGAAGTGGCCCTGCAGTACAACGACACGTATACGGAGACGGTCTTCTCCTTCGCCAACAATATCAACACGGTGGACGGCGGGACGCATCTGACCGGATTTCGAACGGCCCTGACGCGCACGCTCAATCAGTATGCGCAAGCGATGGGGCTGTTGAAGGACCTCAAGGAGAATCTGACCGGCGAGGATGTGCGCGAAGGGCTGGTGGCGGTCATCAGCGTCAAGATCCCGCAGCCGCAGTTCAAGGGGAACGAGAAGCGGGAGTTGCTCAATCCCATCTCCGGCATCGTCCAATCCTTCGTCTCCGAGCAATTGAGCCTCTATTTCGAGCGGAATCCGAGGGTGGCCAAGGCGATCCTGACCAAAGCTGTCGAAGCGGCGCGGGCGCGCGAAGCGGCGCGGCGAGCTCGAGACCTCACGCGCCGTAAGAGCGCTCTGGATGCGCAGAGCGGATTGCCCGGGAAGTTGGCCGATTGTCAGGAGAAGGATCCGGCCCTCTGCGAGCTGTTCATCGTCGAGGGCGACAGCGCTGGAGGATCCGCCAAGATGGGGCGCGATCGGCGATTCCAGGCCATCTTGCCGCTGAAGGGGAAGATCCTGAACGTCGAGAAAGCGCGCTTCGATAAGATGCTCAGCCATGGTGAGATTCGCGCCCTCATCGCCGCTCTGGGCACGGGCATCGGCAAGGACGATTTCGACATCTCGAAGCTCCGGTATCACCGGATCATCATCATGACCGATGCGGATGTGGACGGCAGTCACATCCGTACGCTCCTGCTGACGTTCTTCTACCGGCAGATGCCGGAGCTGATCGAACGCGGGCACCTCTACATCGCCCAACCGCCGCTTTATAAGGTCACGCAGGGGAAGATGGAGCACTACGTGCGGGATGAGCGGGAGATGACCCGCTATCTCATGAGCAAGGCGGCCCGCGAGATCACGCTCATCGTCGGCAAGAGGCGGACGATCACCGGGCGCGAGTTGGCGCACCAGCTGGAGCGACTCGTCGAGTTCAACGCGTACTTCGAGAAGCTCCAACGCCGATTGCACGATCGGAAACTCGCCGAAGCTGTGCTGGCGGCGCTCGGAGGCAAACGCGGGGTACTCGCTCAAGGCGTGACCTTGCATCAGCTCTTCGCCGATCGCGATCGGCTCGCGCAGGTGGAACGGCGGCTGGCCGAAGCCGGATATTGGACGGATCTGGTCGAGGACGAAGAGCATGGCCTCTTCAGCCTCCGGATCGGCGAAGAGCCGAAGTGGAGCGCTGTGCTCGACTGGGAGCTGGCCACGCACGTGGAGTTTCAACGCGCCCTCAGTCTCTATCGCGAGTTAGGCGATCTCATGGTGCCACCCTATGAGATCATCGAGGACGGGGCGCGCACCGAGGTGCCCTCGCGCGATGAGCTGCTGGAGCACGTGCTCGCCATCGCCAAGAAGGGCCTGACGGTCCAACGCTACAAGGGGCTGGGCGAGATGAATCCCGAGCAGTTGTGGGAGACGACCATGGATCCCGAACGTCGCACGCTCGTGCAGGTGCGCATCGAGGATGCGGTGGAGACGGATGAGATCTTCACCATCCTCATGGGCGATGCCGTCGAGCCGCGCCGGAGGTTCATCGAGGAGCATGCCCTGGATGTGAGGAACCTCGACATCTGACGCGCTCGGAGGTCCACTGCGTGCGGAGGGAGTCGGGCACGGGGACGTTCGTCTCCGCCATCGGGCGATTTGAATGGGAGGCCTTCCATGAGCGAATCCGCAGCGGCGTGCGTCCTCACCAGCGGGGGATTAGATAGCGCGGTCCTCGTCGCCGAGCTGCTGCCGCAGTACGCGCGCGTCTTCCCGGTCTATGTTCGGAGCGGGCTCCGATGGGAGGAGGTCGAGCTCCATTGGTTGCAGCGGTTTCTGAATCATCTGCGCGATGCGCGGCTTGAGCCGCTCACCATCATGACGCTTCCGATAGAGGACATCTACGGGAGGCATTGGAGCGTGACCGGAGATGGGGTCCCCGAGCGAGAGGCGGCCTGGGATTCGGTCTATCTCCCGGGGCGCAATCTCATCCTCTTGGCGAAGGCGGCTGTCTTCTGCGCGCTGCGCGGTGTCTCGACCATCGCCCTCGGATTGCTCGAGGGGAATCCCTTTCCCGATGCGACGCCTTCATTTCTCTCGCTCATGGCGCAGACGGCGAGCCAGGGCCTGGCTCATCCGATCGTGATCCTGGCCCCATATCGAGGGCTCTCGAAACACGAGATCATCCGGCGAGGTCGCCATCTTCCATTGGACTTGACCTTCTCCTGCATCTCTCCCGTCGGCCACCACCACTGCGGTCGGTGCAGTAAATGCGCCGAGCGCCAGCAGGCCTTTGCGCAGGCCGGTCTCCTCGATCCCACGGCCTACGCCCACGCGCCGTAGACGAAGGCCGCGCGTCACCCCCCGTTGGGTAGGAGTTCCACAAACCAGGCGGGCGAGCCCTCCTTCCCTCACTCCGATCGCCGCGACATGTCGCCACCTGCTTGATTCCCATCAGGACCGTGCTGATCACCCTCTCGTGTAGGCGTCAGGTGGGCAGTGGGACTCTTCACCACAGGTTGTCAAGGTGCCATTTCCGGTTCCACCGTGAGGGACGTGAGCTTGACCCTCAAGAGTGGGGTCATTACCGGATCGTCATGGGACGGGGAAGACGGCATTGATCAAGTGAGCGCTCAGCTTGATTCCGCGCGATCGAGGAAGCAACGGCGTTGAAAAGGATTCGAGGGCTCGCGCGTGGCTGAGTTCACGAGATGCCGGCCGATGTGTCCCTGGCGCGCTTCTCCGAAGTGGACGTGCCATTGCTCTTGGGCGAGCGATTTGGAGACCGTGTAGCGCGCCGGCTAAAATAGATATCGATCGGCCGCCGTGTGACAGAGGCGAGGGCGGATGGGAGGTTCCATCCGCATCGCGGTGTTGGCACGGGGGGAGCGGGGCTATGGTCGTGCGCATAGATGGATCGGTCGGCGAGGGAGGGGGGCAAATCCTGCGGACGAGTTTGGCGCTGGCGGCCTTGCTCTCGCGCGAGGTGGAGATCGTCAACATCCGTCGTGGGCGCAAAGTCCCCGGCCTGCAGCCGCAGCATCTGACGGCCGTGCGCGCGATTCGGGACATCACGCGCGGGCGCACGCTCGGGGACGAATTGGGGTCGGAATTGCTCATCTTCAGGCCGGGGACCTGCGAAGGTGGCGTCTACGAATTTGACGTGAGCAAGATTCGGGCCAGTGCCGGCTCGGTGAGCTTGATCTTCCAGACCGTCTTGCCCGCTCTGCTCTTCGCTCCGCGCCCCACGCATTTGATCTTGAAAGGCGGCACGCATGTCCCCTTCAGCCCTCCGACGACGTACTTGGAGAGGGTTTTTCTGCCCGTCTTGCGCCGGATGGGGGGGCGCGCGAGCCTGAAGACGGTTCGTTGGGGATGGTATCCTCAGGGCGGGGGGATCGTCGAAGCCGACGTTGAGCCCGTGGAGCGGCTGTCGGCCGTGGAGCTGACCCGGCGGGAGGAGTTGGTCAAGATCGAGGGGTTGGCCGTCGTCTCTAATCTCCCGCTTTCGATCGCCGAGCGTTTCTGTCGGCGCTTGCTGCAGCGGTTGGCTCACTCCGAGCTGGTGGCCGAGGTGGAATTATTGCAGGCGCCGGCTTCGGGAAAAGGAGCGGGGTTGTTCGCCTTCGCGTATTATGGGGATGTGGTGGCGGGATTCGGCGCTCTGGGCGAGGTCGGGAAACGCGCCGAGACGGTTGCCGATGAGGTCCATCGCGCGTTCATGGCGCATCATCGTTCCGGCAAAGTCGTGGACAAGCATTTGGCGGATCAGTTGCTGCTCTACATGGCGCTGGCCGAGGGACGCTCGACCATAACCGTCTCTGAGGTCACCCCTCACTTGGTGACCAATGTCTGGGTCATCGAGCAATTCTTGCCGGTGAAGTTCGAGGTGGATGGAGCCGTGGGGGGACCTGGTGTGGTCTCCGTCGAGGGCGTGGGAGTTCGCCCCGGCGCGACGTCCCCCGAGAGTTCCTGAATACGACCGCGCGCTCTTAGTTCTGTGCCTGAACGGCACACGATCCCAAGGATCGCGTGGGAGAGCCTTTTGAGGAGGGGCTTATGCTACAACTGAAGCGCATCTTGTGTCCGACGGATTTCAGCGAAGCCGCTCGACGAGCGTTCGATCTGGCGATTCCTTTGGCGGAAGCCTTCGGCGCGGAGCTCTATGTGATCCACGTCATCCCCGCGCTCCCGTACGTGGAGCCGCGACCGACGTATCATTTCGACGTGCCCGAATACGAGCGGGCGCTTCATGAGGAAGCGGAGCGGCAGATGGTGGCGTTTGTGAACGAGCTGGCGACGCGCGTCGTCATTCATCCGATCATCGCGCATGGCGACGTGGCCGCGCAGATCCTGCGGGCGGCTGAGGAGCAGGCTGTGGACATGATCGTCATCGCGACGCATGGGCGCACGGGATGGCGCCATTTGGTCTTCGGCTCGGTCGCCGAGAAGATCGTGCGCTTGGCGCGCTGTCCGGTGCTCACCGTGCGTCAGCCTTCGGCGTGAATCCGCCTTAGGGGAGACACCGGAGCGCTTGTTCGAGATCGGCGATTAAGTCCTCCGCATCTTCGATCCCGACCGAGAGGCGGATGAGGCCTTCGGTGATGCCGGTCGCCCGACGCTCCTCTTCCGGGATCGGGCCGTGCGACATGGAGGCCGGATGCTGAATGAGCGAGGTGACCCCGCCGAGGCTGACGGCGAGCGTGATCACGCGCAAGGATTCGACCAATCGGCGACCGGCCTCTCGTCCCCCCTTCACCTCGAAGGCGAGCATGCCGCCGAAGCCACGCATCTGTCGGCGGGCCAGATCGTGCTGCGGGTGCGAAGGGAGCCCCGGGTAGAAGACGCGCGCGATCTTCGGATGGGCGTCGAGGAACTCCGCGATGCGCTGCGCGTTGGCATTTTGTCGCTCCAGGCGCAGGCCGAAGGTCTTCATCCCGCGGATGAGCAGCCACGCCTCGAAAGGGCTGAGCGTCGGGCCGAAGAGCTTGGCCTGCCTCCAGCAGCGTTCGATGAATGCGGCGGAGCCGACGATGGCCCCGGCCGTCAGATCGTGATGTCCGCCGAGATACTTCGTCGCGCTGTGGACGACCGCATCAATGCCGAGGCGCAACGGGCGCTGGTTGTACGGCGTCGCGAACGTGTTATCGGCGATGATGAACGCGCCGTGTTCGCGCGCGAGGCGAGCGACGGCTTGCAGATCGGTCAGATCCAGACGGGGATTCGAGGGCGTCTCCACGTAGATGAGCTTTGTGTTTGGGCGAAGGGCGCGACGGAAGTTCTCCGGGTCGGTCGGCGTGACGAACGTCACCTCGATGCCCAACTGCGGGAGCGTATGCCGGAACAGCTCCATCGTGGCGGCGTAGAGCGAGCGTCCCGCCACGATGTGATCGCCGCTTCGGGCGCAGGCGAGCACGGCCGTCGCGATGGCGGCCATGCCTGAGGCGAGCAGGAGGGCGCGCTCGCCGCCTTCCAGAGCCGCGATGATCTCCTCAGCCTGTCGCGTCGTGGGATTGCCCCACCGCGTGTAGTACTCCGTCGGCGCGATCTCCTGCGCGAAGCGAGCCCCGGCCGCTGCGTCCTCCAGCTCGAAGACGGCCGTCTGGAAGATCGGCGGCGCGACCGAGCGCGTCGGATTCACCTCTCGGCCCGCGTGAACGGCCATAGTGTTGATCCCCCACTCTCTCATCATCGTTCTCCTCCTGAGGCGTCTCCTGACGGCCAGAGTTTAGGCCGGTTTTTCGGTCGGGGCAATAGTCTCGGCGCGTGACGAAGGAAGGCGAGCGAGCGCTTGCCCTCCGTAGCGCGGATCGGCCACAATTGCTCGCCTGAGGGGGAACGGAGGAGGGGACGATGAGCGAGGTGACGATGATCGTGCACGTGCGCGGGCGGGAGATCCTGGACTCGCGCGGGAATCCGACGGTCGAAGCGGAGGTCGGATTGGCTGGAGGCGCTGTGGGCGTCGCGGCCGTTCCGTCTGGAGCCTCGACGGGGGAGAACGAGGCCTTGGAGCTCCGCGATGGGGATTCGGCGCGGTATCAGGGGAAAGGCGTGCTCAAGGCCGTGGCGAGCATCAATGGGCCGATCGCGCGAACCGTCCTCAACATGGATGCGCTCGACCAAGTGGCGGTGGACCAAGCGATGCGGCAGTTGGACGGCACGCCGAACAAGAGCCACCTGGGGGCGAACGCGATCCTGGCCGTCTCGCTGGCGACGGCGCGAGCGGCGGCGATGGCGCTGGGGCTTCCGCTCTATCGGTACCTCGGCGGGATCGGTGCGCGCACGCTGCCCGTTCCCCTGATGAACATCCTCAACGGCGGCGTCCATGCGGATAATAACCTGGACATTCAGGAGTTCATGATCGTCCCCGCGGGGGCGCCCACGTTCGCCGAAGCCCTGCGGTGGGGGGCTGAGGTCTTTCACACCCTCAAAGCCGTCCTTCGCGAGCGCGGCTACAGCACGGCGGTCGGGGATGAGGGGGGATTCGCGCCGAACGTGCGCTCTCCTGAGGAGGCGATCGAGTTGATCCTGGAGGCCATCGCGCGGGCGGGATACGCGCCGCGAACGCAGATCGCGCTCGCTCTGGATGTGGCCGCGAGCGAGCTGTACGAGGAGGGCGTCTACGTTTTCAAGAAATCGGGTGGCGCGCGCCGGACGTCCGAGCAGATGATTCGATTCTACGAGGACCTCATCCGTCAATATCCGATCGTCTCCCTCGAGGACGGATTGGCCGAGGAGGATTGGGCGGGGTGGCGCGCGCTGACGGAGGCGCTCGGCGATCGCGTGCAATTGGTCGGTGATGATCTCTTCGTCACCAATGTGGGCCTCTTGCGGCGGGGCATCGAGGAAGGGGTCGCCAATGCGATCCTCATCAAGGTGAATCAGATCGGCACGCTCACGGAGACGTGGGACGCGATCGAGCTGGCCCGCCGACAGGGCTACGGGGGGATCATCTCGCATCGCTCGGGGGAGACCGAGGATACCTTCATCGCGGATCTCGCCGTGGCCGCTAATCTCGGGCAGATCAAGACGGGGTCGCTCAGCCGGACCGATCGCGTGGCGAAGTACAACCAACTCCTCCGCATCGAGGAAGAGCTGGGCGAGAGCGCCCGCTATCCCGGTTGGGAGGCGTTCGCTCATGTGAGCGGGATTCGTCGTGCCGCGCATCCTTGACATCGGCTGTGGGCTCCACAAGATCGAGGGCGCGATCGGCATGGACGTGAATCCGCGCACGGCGGCCGATGTGCTCGGCGATTTGAATCGTCCCCCGTATCCGTTCGTG
Source organism: bacterium HR08 (assembly GCA_002898775.1). GTDB lineage: Bacteria > Acidobacteriota > Blastocatellia > HR10 > HR10 > HR10. The sequence continues at coordinate 26,005 of BEHK01000018.1, forward strand.
AACGATGCTTTCGACGAGGTGGTGGGCCGTCATGTGATCGAGCACGTCGAGGACGTGCTCGGCGTCGTGGCCGAGCTCTATCGGATCACGCGGCCGGGAGGGATCATTCGCTTGCTCGCGCCGCACTATACGAATCCCGATTGGCCGACCGACCCCACGCACCGCATCCATCTGAACAGTTTCTCCTTTCGCTGCTTCACGGACGAGGAGCCGCTCTTCCCCTTCTACACGGACGTGCGCTTGAAGCCTCGGCGCGTTCATGTCACGGTGCTGCGGTTGTGGAAATATCTCGGGTGGGAATGGCTCATCAATCTGGACCACCGGTGGCCAGCGCTGCGCTTCGTGCGCCGCTTCTGGGAGCATTATTTGAGCTTCATCATCCGAGGGAAGGAGATCCTCTTCGAATTCGAGGTCGTCAAACCACCGCGCTCGGATGAGGGGGGGATGCGGTTGACACCTATCCGAGGGCATCCGTATACTTGATCTCCCTCCGAATCGAGGGATGAGCGTTGGAGGAGGGGACATGCCGCGCACGAAATCGGCGAAGAAGCAATTGCGGAAGAGTCTGAAGCGGCGCGAGATCAATCGGCGCAATCTCTCGCGTCTGCGCACGTATATCAAGAAGCTGCGCCGGGCGATCGAGGCGGGCGATGCGCCATTGGCGCGAGAGCTTCTGCCACAGACGGTCTCGATCATTGATAAGTCCATTCAGAAAGGCGTCATTCATCGGAATGCGGCGGCTCGGTACAAGTCGCGCCTGACGACTCTGGTCCATCGCTTGGTGGCGGCGACTCAGGCATGAGACCGAGGCGGGACATACGCGGACGAAGGTTCGGACCACGATTCTCTCTCTCCCCCTGTTCTGCCCCATATGGGGGGAGATCGTGACCGGGAGGGGGCCTATGGAGAAGCTCACGATCGGCCGTCTGCGGGATACGCTCTCGGGGCGGCGCGTCTTCGTGCGCATAGATGGGGACGTGCCGCGGCGGGAGGCGACGGGGGAGATCGCCGATGAGTTCAAGCTGCAGCAGGTGGTACCGACGCTGCGGTTGCTGATCGAGGCGGGAGCCCGCGTCGTCATCGGCACGCATTGGGGACAGCCGGGCGGGCGCGTGGTGGAAGCGTGGCGCGTGGATCCTCTCGCCGAGCGCTTGAGCCACATCTTGGGACGGCCCGTTCGGAAAGCGAATGAGTGCGTGGGGCGTCAGATCGAACGGCTCGTGGATGAGCTGAAGCCGGGCGAGGTCCTGATGTTGGAGAATCTTCGCTTCCACGCGGAGGAGGATCTGGACGATGCGGCCTTCGCCCGTCAGTTGGCCGATCTGGCCGACGTCTATTGCAACGATGCCTTTGGACTGGCCCATCGTGGTCAGGCCTCGACCGTGGGCATCACGCGCTATGTGACTCCAGCGGCCGCCGGATTGCTGATGGAGCGCGAGCTGCTGATGTTGGAGGCCGTGTTGAAGAGTCCCCAGAAGCCGTTCCTGGCGGTCGTCGCGGGGGCGCGACTGTCGGAGAAATTGCCGGTCTTGGAGAACCTGCTCGCCCGCGTGGATCGCCTGTTCATCGGCGGCGCGCTCTGTTTCACCTTCCTCAAGGCGCAAGGGTATGAGGTCGGGCATTCCCCGGTGGAGACCGCGTTTCTGAAGCTCGCCGAGCATTTCCTGGCGCGGGCCGAGCAGGTGCTCGGGAGCCGAGGGGAGATCTATCCGACCGGACTCGTCTTCCCTTCGGATTTCGTCGTCGTGGATGCGGAGGCCTTGGAGCAGGCGCAGGGAGATCCGGAGAAGATCGCCGCGCTCCCGCGCCATGTCGTCGTGGCGTCGGAGATCCCGGCGTATGCCGTGGCCGTGGACATCGGGCCGATGACGGTCCATCATCTGGTGGAGTTGTTTGATTGGGCGCGCACGATTTTTTGGAACGGGCCGCTCGGGCGGTGGGAAGACGCCCCGTTCGCAGAGGGGACGCGCGCCCTGGCTCAGTATGTGACCGAGCGCGTTCCGGCGGAGAAGAAGGACATCATCGTCTGCGGCGACAGCTTGACCCAAGCCATTCGTCAATTCGGCCTCCCCGTGGAGCGGATTCGCCATCTGAGCACGGGCGGCGAATCGGCGCTGAAGGTTCTGGCTGGGATGCCGCTGCCGGCGGTCGCGGCCTTGAGCGAGAGCGCGCAACCGGAACGGGCTGAGCGCGCGCGTCGCATTCTCATCCCTGTGGATGGATCGCCCAATGCCCGCTTGGCCGTCGAGCGGGTGAGTCAGTTGCTGGATGCCGCGCGGGCGGAGATCACGTTGCTGTATGTCGCGCCACTTCCTCGGATCGAGCGCAGCAGCTATGTCAGCCCGGAGCGAGAGGCCGAGTGGCGAGCCGCGCATCAGTTGGAGGCCGAACGCATCTTCGCCGAAGCCAACGCCGAGCTCGCGCGACGTGGGTTGACGTCGCATCGGCAGCTCATGGTCATGGGCGATCCGGCCGAGGAGATCCTGAAGCTCGCGGATCAGATGGGCGCGGATCTCATCGTCATGGGGGCGCGCGGACGCAGTGGGATCTTCCGCTTCCTCATGGGCAGCGTCAGTCGCAAGGTCCTCGATCAGGCCAGGTGTCCCGTCCTTTTGGTGCGCGTGCCGGATGAGGCGTTGGTGAAATCGGGCTTGATGGAAGGATGAGTCAGGGGAGGACGCGCACGCGCCCTTCGGCTCCGGCGGTGATCTCCCCGATGACGGACGCCGCGAGCGCGCCGTTCTCGCGCAGCGCTTCGCAGAGCGCTTCCGTCCGCTCCGACGCGACGGCGATCAGAACCCCACCCGACGTTTGCGCATCGCAGAGCACAAGTTGCGCGTCTTCGGAGACGTCCGGCGCCCAGTCCACAAACGGGGCGAGATAGGCGTGATTGGCGAGCGTGCCGCCGGGCACGATGCGTTCGGCGACCAGCTCCCACGTCCCCGTGAGCACCGGAACGCGCGAGAGCCAGATCGTGGCGCTCACGCCGCTGGCGACGAGCAGATTGCGCAAGTGGCCGAGCAGTCCGTATCCGGTGACATCCGTCGCGGCGTGCACACCGATCTGCCGCATGGCGCGCGCGGCCGCGCGGTTGAGCGTCGTCATGACGCGGATGGCTTCGGCTTCGATCTCCGGTGAGACGCGCTCGCGCTTGATGCCCGTTGTGATGATCCCCAGACCGAGCGGTTTCGTCAGGATCAGGTGATCGCCCGGACGCGCGCCCGAGTTCGGGATGATCTCCGCCGGGCGCGCGAGGCCGAGCACGGCCAAGCCGTATTTCGGCTCCAGGTCGTCCACCGTATGTCCGCCGAGGATCACGACGCCCGCTTCGCGCGCCTTGTCGCTGCCGCCGCGCAAGATCTCGCTCAAAAGGCGGAGGGGGAGTCGCTTCGCCGGGAACCCTACGAGATTCAGCGCCACGAGCGGCTCGACGCCCTTGGCATAGAGGTCGCTGAGGGCATTGGCGACGGCGATCTGTCCGAACGCATAGGGGTCGTCCACAATGGGCGTGAAGAAATCCGTAGTGAGGACGAGCGCCATCTCCTCATTGAGGACATAAACGCCCACATCATCGGAGGTCGCCACTCCGATGAGCACATGCGGGTCATCCACCGGTGCCAGTGTGCTCAGGACCTCGACCAGGTCCTTCTGGCTGAGCTTGCACGCTCAACCGGCACCGTGGCTCAGTTGCGTCAGCCGAATGCGTTCGGTCTCCCCCATATCGCTCATCCCCTGGCCCACGGGGAACGGGTCATACTACGGCAGATCATGAGGCCGCGTCAACGCCGCGTCCGACGGGCATCGTTCGATGGTCGGGGCGACCGCCGTCAGCAGCCGATAGCGACCCAGCCAATCGTTCATCCGAATGCGCATGAGGTCGAGCGCCATGCGCCAGGCATCGCGCAAGAGGCGGACCTTCGTCCCCTCTGCATGAGCCCAGAGGACTGGCGTCTCGCGAAGGCGCAAGCCGCACTTTCGCGCCAGATAGAGGATCTCCACATCGAATCCGAAGCCGCGAATCCGCTGGTGCTGAAAGATGGGGAGCAGGGGCGCGCGCCGATACGCCTTGAAGCCGCATTGTGTGTCCTTGAACGGAAGGCCGGTGAGCAGGCGCACGAGGAGATTGAAGATCCGCCCGGCCCACTGCCGCGCTCGCGTGGGGGGTTTTTGGATGAAGCGGCGATCGAGACCGCGCGAGCCAAAGGCGACGTCCGCACCTTCGACCGCGATGAGGTGGAGCAACCGTTCGACCTCCGCGATGGGAGCCGAGAGATCGGCGTCGGTGAAGAGGACGATCTCGCCGCGCGCGTCCAGGAAGCCTCGGCGAACGCTGTAGCCTTTTCCGAAGTTGCGCTCATTCCGTAACAGGCGCACGCTCACGTGTTCGCTCCGCCACGCATCGGCGAAGGCTTGGACCAGACGAGCCGTCTCGTCATGAGAACCATCGTCCACGACGATCACTTCGCTCGGGAAGGGACGGTGCTCCAGATAGTGAGTGATCTCTCGAAGCGAGCGCTCGATCCGATGGGCCTCATCGAAGGCCGGAACGATGACGGAGAGATAGGGCGCTCCTCCCATGTCCACCCGCAAGTATGGCGCAGGCCGCCCGATTCGATCAAGAGCTCGATGGGAGCTGTTCCTCCGGCGAGGGGGAGGCGCGCGCCTTCCTTGTCAGCGTCGGGAGCATTCGATATGATTTCCCTTTCGCGAAAGGGGGGAAGCGATGCTCGTGCGTTCCATGTTCGGGATGATCAGCGCGTATCTCCTCGGTTCGATCCCCTTCGGGTACCTGCTGGTCAAGTATGTCTTCACGGATCGCCTCGACGTGCGCACGATCGGGAGTCGCAGCATCGGGGCGACCAACGTGAGTCGGATCGCCGGGGCGAAAGGGGGAGTGCTCACGGGCCTTCTGGACATTGGGAAAGGGATGGCGGCCGTGCTCTTCGCGGGGAAGCTGACGGCGAACGATCCCTGGTGGATGGGGTGGGCTGTGGCGTGCGCCGTCACCGGACACATCTTCCCGATCTGGATCGGATTTCGTGGGGGAAAGGGAGTCGCGACGGGGGCGGGGGGGTATCTGCTCCTCTCCCCCCTGGCCGTCGTCTCGGGGCTCGCGTTGTGGGCGGTCGTTGTGTATGCGAAGCGATACGTCTCGCTCGGGTCTATCTTCGCGACCGCTTCGATCCCCTTCTGGATCTGGTTCTGGGAAGGGAAGGTCTTGCGCCATCCGCCGCAGGAGATCGAACCGTTGATCGTGACGGCAGCCGTGACCGGAGGATTGATCATCTTCCGGCATCGGGAGAATATCCGACGACTGCTGGCGGGAACGGAGCGCAAGCTCGGGGCTCGCCTGTCATGAACGAGGGCTCGCATCGCATCGCGATCGTCGGCGCCGGCAGTTGGGGGACGGCGCTCGCGATCTTGGCGGCCCGGCGCGGGCATGTCGTCCGACTGTGGAGTCATGATGCGGAGATCGCGCGGGCGATCGGCGAGCAGCGCGAGAACTCTGTTTATCTGCCGGGCTTTTCGATCCCTCCGAGTGTGCGCGCGACGATGTCGCTTGAGGAGGCGCTGGAGGGGGCGGAGGTGGTGATCGGTGCCCTCCCCTCG
>BEHK01000019.1 GCA_002898775.1 bacterium HR08
GCCGATTCCGGAGCATGCCGCTCGAATGAGGCTCGGCGGTCGGCGCATCTCTCCAGCGGCCGTGCGTCAAGCCATCGAGGATGCCGCGAGCGCGCGCTTCGGAGAGGGACCGTGGATCGAGCCTCGGGCGCTTCCGCTGCTCTCCAGCGGATTCGTCTATCTCAATCGCGAGGCGATCGCTCAGAAACATCTCGACATCGCCGATGTGGAACGAGTGGCCGGGGAAGCCGCCATGAAGGTGCCCGGCCTCGCCCGATACTACCCGCGAACGCAACTTCTGGCTGGGGGGGTCCGCGATGACCCGATTGGTCGGCGCGTGGCCCAGAGCTTCCATCCCGCGCGCAGCCCGGACCTCATCCTCATCCCCGAACCGTTCGCGTTCATCTCCGAGGGTCGGACGGGAACGACGCACGGTTCGCCCTACAGCTACGATGCCCATGTCCCGTTGATCCTCTTCGGCCGCGGCATCGCTGCGGGAATCTACCGGAGCCCGTGCACGCCGGCTGATCTGGCGCCGACGCTCGCGGCGGCGCTGCAGATCGAATATCCGGCGAACGCGACGGGGCGGATTTTGTGGGAGGCGCTGCAGCCCGCCGCCTCCCCCCGCGTCGCCCCCCACTCGATGACCTCGCGATGAGGAGTCGGCAATCCATCCAAAGAGTGAGCGCCGCGCGTTCCGAGAGAGCGTCTGCGACAGGCTCGCCGGCAGAATCCTCCTGAGGAGGGAGCGACCGCTATGAACCTCGCCGGGAAACGCGTGCTCGTCACAGGAGCCACGGGCTTGATCGGGCGGCGGGTGATCGAACGCCTTCTGGAGCAGGGCGGGGTCTCGATTCGCGCGCTCGTGCGCGATCCGACGAAGGGGGAAGGGCTGCGATCGCTGCCGGTCGAGATCGCGCTCGGGGACATCACGCGCCCGGAGACGCTGCGCGAGGCCGCCACCGGTGCTCACGTCATTATCCACTGCGCCGCGCGCGTCACCGAGCGAGGGCGCTGGGAGGAGTTCTGGCAGAGCAATGTCGAAGGCACGCGCCATGTGTTGGAAGCGGCGGCGCATAGCGGCGCCGAGCGCGTCGTGCATCTGAGCAGCGTCGCCGTCTACGGGATCTTCCCCCGGGATGGCACGGATGAATCCTTCCCCTACCAGCCCTGTGGGAACGCCTATTGCGATACGAAGATCGAGGCGGAGAAGATCGCCTTCGACTACTTCCGTCGGCGCGGCGTGCCCCTGGTCGTCCTCCGACCGGGGATCGTCTACGGCCCGCGCTCGCCACATTGGACGATCCGCATCATCGAGCTGCTGAAGGCGAACCGTCTGTTCCTTCTGGGCCGCGCCGACGGCATCTGCAATCACGTCTACGTGGACAATGTCGTGGACGCGATCCTGCTGGCGCTCGCCAACGATGCGGTTCTCGGGGAGGCGTTCATCATCACGGATGGACGGGCGACGACCTGGAGGGAATTCTTCGGCCACTATGCGCGGATGCTCGGTCGGCAGACCGTGCCGCAGCTTCCGGCCGCGCCGGCGAAGCTCCTCCTGCACCTGGTGGGATGGGCTTTTCGCGCGCGCGGTCGCACGCCGCCGCTCAGTCCGAAGGTCGTGGATTATCTGCAGCACCGCGCCGCATTCCGAATCGAGAAAGCGAAGACGCGCCTCGGCTACGTCCCGCGCATCTCCCTCGAGGAGGGGATGCGCCGCACGGAGGCGTGGCTGCGGGAGGCCGGATACCTGCGGCCATGAGATTCGTCGTGGATGTCATGCTCGGTCGTCTCGCGCGTTGGCTTCGGCTTCTGGGCTTTGATGTCGTCTATCGTCCCGAAGCGCACGATGAGCAGCTCATCGCGATCGCGGAGGCCGAAGAGCGCACGCTCCTCACCAAAGATGCGCGCCTGCTTCGCGACCGCCGGGTCAACGGCTATTTGGTCAAGAGCACGCGATGGGACGATCAACTCCGAGAAGTCATCGCCGAATTTCACCTGCGCGATCTCATCCGCGCCTTCACCCGCTGCCCGGAATGCAACGCCTTGCTCGTCGCGGTGGAGAAAGAAGCCGTGCGCTCGCGCCTCCCTCAGAAGGTGTATGAGGAGCAAACCGGTGTGTCTCTCTGCCCGAACTGCTCCCACCTCTACTGGGCGGGGACGCATGTGGAGCGGATGAGCCGAAAGATCAAAGAGCTGCTCGGCGGATGACATCGGGCCGATCCATTTCTTGCCCGTCCGGCGACCATTTGATAGAGTGTATGCCGAATGAGTGAGGCGATGGAGCTCCACTCCCCGGGGCAGAGGGAGGGGAGCTTTCGAAGGAGGCGGGCCATGCCGATGTATGAGTACGTGTGTGAGAAGTGCGGCGAGAAGTTCGAGAAGCTGGTGCTCTCGCCCGCGACGCGGATCATCTGTCCGCGATGCGGGAGCACGGCGTGCGAGCGGATCTACTCCTCGTTCGCTCTGGGCGCCACGCGGAAAGTCCTCGCGAGCTTCCGCTCCGCGGGCGGATGCGGCTGCGCCTCGGGAGGATGCGCATGCCATCGCGGGTGACGCTGGAGGAGAAGCTGCAACATCTGCGCGAGCTGAACCGAGCGGCCGAGGCCGGCGGCGGCGCCGAGCGCGTGGCGCGTCAGCATGCCGAGGGGAAGATGACGGCGCGCGAGCGCATCGAATATCTCCTCGATGACGGCACCTTCGAGGAATTCGACAAGTTCAAGAAGCATCGGTGTACGGACTTCGGCATGGCCGATCAGCACTACCTCGGCGATGGGGTCGTCGCGGGATGGGGGAAGATCGAGGGGCGCACGGTCTTCGTCTTCGCGCAGGACTTCACGGTCTTCGGAGGTTCGCTCTCGGAGACCAATGCTGAGAAGATCTGCAAGATCATGGACCTGGCCATGAAGGTCGGCGCGCCCATCATCGGCTTGAACGATTCCGGAGGGGCGCGCATCCAGGAGGGGGTGGCCTCGCTGGCGGGATATGCCGAGATCTTCCTGCGCAACGTGCTCGCCTCGGGCGTCGTGCCGCAGATCTCGGCCATCATGGGACCGTGCGCCGGAGGGGCTGTCTACAGTCCAGCCCTCACCGACTTCATCATCATGACCAAGCGCACCAGCTACATGTTCATCACCGGACCGGACGTCATCCGCGCCGTCACGCACGAGGAGGTGACCAAGGAAGAGCTGGGCGGCGCGATGACGCACAACACCAAGAGCGGCGTCGCCCACTTCGCCGTGGATACGGAAGAGGAATGCTTGACCCTCATCCGCGAACTGCTCTCGTTCCTGCCGTCGAACAACCTGGAGGATCCCCCGCGGCGACCATGCCACGATCCCGTGGATCGCACCGAGGAGCGATTGGATACGCTCGTGCCGGCCGAGCCGCATCTGCCCTATGACATCCGAGACGTCATTCACCTGGTCGTGGACGACGGATACTTCCTGGAGGTGCAGGAGCACTTCGCGCCGAACATCGTCATCGGGTTCGCGCGCCTCAACGGGCGCCCCGTTGGGATCGTGGCCAATCAACCCGCGCATCTGGCGGGCGTGCTCGACATTGATGCCTCGGTGAAGGCCGCTCGCTTCGTGCGCTTCTGCGACTGTTTCAATATCCCGATCATCACGTTCGAGGATGTGCCGGGCTTTCTCCCGGGCGTGGATCAGGAGCATCGCGGAGTCATCCGGCACGGCGCGAAGCTGCTCTACGCCTACGCCGAGGCCACCGTGCCGAAGATCACGGTCATCACGCGGAAGTCCTACGGCGGCGCCTACTGCGTCATGGGCTCGAAGCACCTGCGCACGGACGTGAACTTCGCCTGGCCGACGGCTGAGATCGCCGTCATGGGGCCCGAAGGCGCCGTCAACATCCTGTATCGCCGGGAGATTCAGAGCGCGCGCGATCCGGAGGCCGTCCGCCGCGAGCGCATTCGCGAGTACGAGGAGAAGTTCGCGTCTCCCTACGTCGCCGCCGAACGCGGATTCATTGACGAGGTGATCGAGCCCCGCTTCACGCGCCCCAAGTTGATCCGCGCCTTGGAGATGCTCGACACCAAACGCGATACGAATCCGCCGCGCAAGCACGGGAATATCCCGCTCTGAGCGCGCGCCGACGCCCCGGCAATCCCACACGAGGGAAGACGTCATGAGCGAGGAAGCGCCTCTCTCACCGATCAACGAATGGATGGAGCGACTGCGGAGCGTTCTCCCCGACTATCGAGGGTATACCGATCACGCCTCTCGTCGGGAGCAAGATGCCCTCTACCGGCAGTACTTGAGCGAGCAGCTCGGCGAAGTGCTCGAGCCGCTCGAGCAGCTCATCAGCGAGCGGACTCGAGCTGGGCAATTCATCGAAGTCCTGCCCCTGGAGCGCGTCCGAGAGAAGGTGCGAGCGCTGCTGCACGATCTCGGAGCGCCCGATTATGGGACGACCGCCTTCTTCACCGAGCGCCCGGTGAACGAGGCCCTGCTCGATCTGCTCTATCAGTACGAAGTGGTGCTCCAGGAACAGGTGCGCGCCGTACAGGCCCAGCTCGAGGGGCTGCGCACGGAGCCGCCGGAGGATTTCCTCTCGGCGGCCGAGCGGCTGGAGGCGACCGTGCTCGCGCTGGAGGCCGAGCTCAAGGGACGCTGCGAGATGATCCGCCACTGGGTCTGACCGATGATCACGACCAGAGCGCTGACGAAGGTCTACGACGGGAAAGTCGCAGTCGAAGCCCTCACGATGGAGATTCGATCCGGGGAGATCTTCGGCCTGCTCGGGCCCAACGGCGCGGGGAAGACGACGACCGTGCGCATGCTCGCCGCGCTCATCTCCCCCACCTCGGGGGAGGCCCTCATCGGGGGGTATCGCGTGGGGGAGCAGGACGCGGCGATCCGACGCCTGGTCGGGATCGTGACCGAGACGCCGGGCCTCTACGAGCGACTGAGCGCGCGAGAGAATTTGGAGATTTACGCCAAGCTCTACGGCGTCTCGAATGTCACTCGACAGGTCGAGAAGTACCTGCGCCTGCTCGAGCTCTGGGATCGGCGAGATGATCCCGTCGGGACGTTCTCCAAAGGGATGAGGCAGAAACTGGCCCTGGCTCGCGCCCTCGTGCACGAGCCGAAAGTCCTGCTCCTGGATGAGCCGACCTCGGGACTCGATCCGCAGATGACCAAAGTCGTGCGTGATTTCATCGCGGAGCTCAAGGAGCAAGGGCGAACCATCCTCCTCTGCACGCACAATCTGGACGAGGCCGAGCGCTTGTGCGATCGCATCCTCGTCCTGAAGACGCGCCCGATCGCTCTGGATACTCCCCAAGCCCTGCGTCGCCGGCTCTTCGGGCGGCGCATCATCGTCACTCTGGAAGCTGTGACCGACCGCATCCTGGAACGCGTGCGCGCCCTCGATTTCGTGCTCGATGTGCAGCAGGAGGATCGGCGGCTCGTGATCGCGCTCTCGGATCCGGAGCGGCAAAATCCCATCCTCGTGCGCGCGCTCGTCGAGGTCGGAGCCGCCATCCGCTTCCTCACCGAGGAGGCGCATTCGCTGGAGGAGATCTATCTCCGGTTGATCGAGGAGGAAGAGAGGACGTCCTCTCTCCCTTCTGCTCCCGATCGAGCGGAGGCGCCGTCGGCGAGGTGAGCGCATGTCCCCCGTCCTCGTCATCCTGCAGAAAGAATGGGCCGATCTCCGACGGCACCGCCTGCTCCTGCTCTCGATGGTGGTGCCGGCCGTCGTCTTCCTCCTCCTCCCGTTCGCCTTGGTCATCCTCATCCCTCTGATTGATCCCTCAGGGTGGAATGACCGCAACGTCCAGCGCATGGCGGAGTTGCTTGGCCGCGCCGAACCCGACTTGAGGCGTGTGGATCCGCTGCTGGTCTTCCACATCTACATCTTTCGGCAGTTCATCCTCATGTTCCTGCTCATCCCGATTCTGGGCGCGCTCTCCATCGCGACCTACAGCATCGTAGGGGAGAAGCAAAATCGCACGCTCGAGCCGTTGCTGGCGACGCCCATCCGGACGACGGAGCTGCTGTGGGGGAAGAGCCTGGCGGCCGCACTTCCGGCCACGCTGTTGACCTGGATCACCTTCGGACTCTACGTGCTCTTGATGCGCGCGCTGAGCCCCGCAGGGGTACTCGCTCACGTGGTGAACCCCGTCGGGCTCAGCCTCATCTTCCTCATCGGCCCACTGGTCGCCGTCCTGAGCTTGGGCCTGGGAGTGATCGTCTCCTCACGCGCGAAAGACCCGCGCACGGCGCAACAGATCGGGGTGCTCTTGATCCTGCCGATCATGGCGCTCTTCATCATGCAAATGCGCGGCTTCTTCCTGCTCAGCGCCCAATGGGTGTGGCTGGGCGCTGCCGTGCTGCTCGCCCTTGATGTGATCGTCTTGAAGATCGGCGCTCGCCTCTTCCAGCGGGAGACGATCCTCACCCGTTGGACGTGAGGCCGAAACGGCGCCTCTATCGCGCGAGCGCGCGCAGGAAGTTCACTAGATGCCAGATCTCCTCTTTGCTCAGCGTCCCTTCAAAATCGGGCATCGGCGGATTGCCCTTGGAGATCTTCCAGAACAGCTCCCCGTCGCTCTGCGAAGCGATCCGCGCTCGGTCGGTCAAGTCGGTCGGCTTCGTCTCCAAGGCCTCCGCCATGGGGCCGTCGCCCTTGCCCTCATCGCCATGACACATGGCACAATGCTCGGCGAAGAGGCGCCTTCCCTTCTGGATCGAAGCGGCTGTGGCTCGGATCGGATTCTTCATCTTCCTGGCCGACTCAGGAACCTCCCAACGCCCTTGTCCGGGATGACCAGCGCGTTCGATGACGAGCCACGAAGCCCATAAGCTGCCGATCCCTCCGAAAACGAGGGCCCCAAAGACCGCCATCCCTCCGAAATATCGGGTCACGTTCCCACTTCGCATGGCGCTCTCCTCAACGATGCGTGCTCACAGATCGCCTCGCCCGCAGAGCGTTCATTGTATCGGCCCTCGAATCCGAGATGCAACGAGCGATGCGTTCATCGCCGGCCGATTCGCCTTCGATGCACTCGCAGCAGCGACCTCAGGGCGGCGACACCAGTGAGCGCGTCCTCCTCATCGGATCGCTACCGTCACGGCCCGGCCGTCATCGGGGAATTTCACCCATACGATCCGCCGCACCGGATCGTAGCTCCACCCCTCGGAGCGGCGCTCCAGTGCCGCGAGGTTCTGAACCCGAACCATCTCCCCTCCCGATCGCAGGACGCGCTCCGGTTCTCGTTCAACGACCATGATTCGCAACAGGTACGCGCGCGACGGCGGCCTATAGCTCCCCTCACGCCGACCGACTTCCACAACAATCCCCTCAGCTGATAACCGACACCCAAACCGCGTGCGCGCGTAGAGGCCGCGGTGAAAATCATCGCTCACGCCATCATCCTCGTAGAGCGCGCCCTCGCACACGCGTCCGGGGAAGACGTTGAGGATGAGCGGATCAACCGGCACCTCATCCACATACTGAACGACGGGCTGCATGGGAATGATCGCCCCACCGCGCGCGAAGATCGGTACGCGATCCAACGGAGCTTCGACGCGCGCCTGTCGTGGGCCGATGATCTTCTCACCGGTCCAGAAATCGAACCATTCGCCCTCGGGGAGATACACATCGCGCGAGCGCGCCCCCTCCACAAGCACGGGAGCAATGAGCAGGTCGCGACCGAACAGAAACTCCGTATCCAGCCGATAGGTCCGCCGATCTGCCGGATACTCCAGAAACAACGGGCGCATGACGGGCACGCCCGTTCGCGCGGCTTCTTCGAAGACCGTGTAGATGTAAGGCAGAAGCTGATAGCGCAGTTCGATGGCCTGGCGATTGAGCGCCTCAGACTCCGGACCAAAGGCCCACGGTTCGCGATCCCGCGTCCCTTTCTGCGAATGCCCGCGACAGAAGGGGCTGAAGATGCCGGCTTGAAGGAATCGCGTGTACAATTCCGCGTTGGGATTCCCCGCGAACCCCCCGATGTCCGGTCCCGCGAACGGCTGCCCGGAGAGGCCGAGATTGAGCACCATTGGGATCCACAGTTGCAGATGCTCCCAACTGGCCGTGTTGTCCCCGGTCCAGGTGGCCGCATAGCGATGGCCACCCGCATACGAAGCGCGCGTGAGGACGAAGGGGCGCTGACCGGGCCGAAGCCGTTTCAAGCCCTCGAACGTCGCCCGTGCCATGAGCAGGCCATAGACATTGTGCACTCGGCGATGCTCCGTGCGACGACCGTGAGCTTCATGAACGGCCTCCAACGCCATCGTGCGCTCTGTCGGCCAATCCGTCTCCACGAAGACGGCGGGCTCGTTCATATCGTTCCAAAATCCGTGAACCCCCGCTTCCACCAATCCCCGATACAGATCGCCCCACCAGCGCCGGGTCTCTTCCCGCGCGAAATCGGGGAAGACGCATTCGCCCGGCCAGACGACGCCCGTGTAGAGTGAGCCATCCGGCATCCTGACGAAATGTCCGCCCCTGAGCCCTTCATCGTATACCCAATAACCGGGCTCCCGTTTGATCCCCGGGTCAATGATGGCGACGACCTTCATGCCGATCCGCGCCAGATCCGCAACCATCCGACGGAAATTCGGGAACTTCCGCGCATCAACGGTGAAGCTGCGAAAGCCGTCCATGTAGTCAATGTCGAGATAGATCACATCGCACGGGATCCGACGTCGGCGAAACTCCGCGGCGATCTCCCGCACGCGTTGCTCCGGTTCGTAGCTCCAGCGAGATTGCTGATAGCCGAGCGCCCATCGAGGAGGCAGCGGCATGCGCCCGACCAGTTCCGTGTATCGCTCGAGGACCTTCTTCGGATCGGGGCCGTAGACGACATAGTAGTCCAGCTCGCCCCCTTCGGCCCCGAATGAGAACCGGTCGCGCCGCGTGCCTCCCAGATCAAAGCTCGAACGATAGGGGTTATCGAAGAAGATCCCGTAGCTGCGACCGTGACGCAGCGCCAGCAGAAACGGGATGGATTGATAGAGCGGATCGGTCCCGCGCTGATAGCCGTAGGCATCGGTGTTCCAATTGACGTATACGCGACCGCGATGCTCGAGTGGCCCCGCCCGCTCCCCCAGGCCATAGTAATACTCGTCCGGCGGCATCACCTTCCAGACGCGCACGTCTTGTCCATTCCACATCATGCCCGTCCCCGGGGCATCCGCCACGATGATCTCACCCCGCGCATCGCGGATCGTCACCGAACAGGGGGATTTCCCCACTTCGACGATCAATTCCGGCGTGATCAGGCGCACGTTACTGCGGCTCTCGGCGACCTCGACGGGAACAGGAGGCCACTCGGTCTTGACGACAGCCCAACTCTCCTCAAGGCCCGGCGCTCCATCCGGTCGCATCCGAACGCGAACGAGATCAGCGGCGAGGGCGGTGACTTCAAGCCGCGCGTTCCGACACTCGAGCGTCACCCCACGAGCCTGGCGCGTGACCGATCGGGCCGAGCCGATCGTCTGCCAACGCTCCGCCGCCGGAGGGACCGGGGCGAGCAGCACCAGCAGCATCAGGCTCAGGCCGAGAGAGCCCCTCTTTTGCCTCCCCTCCACGAGACGGTGAAGTCCTCGCGCAACCCTGATCCCCACACGGGTTGAGCATCGAAACGGTCGTCGAGTCACGCCACGCCTCCCGCCCTTTCTCAGATGAGGGGCCATATTCTACCGTGCTCCCCCGTATGACGACAACCGAGGGCGCCTCCGCGGATTGGCGGACGTCAGCGGCATCGAGGCGAGGATTCCAGAACACTGAGCTGCGCGGAGGGCGAATGCCGGTCCGGCTCGATTTTTCCGCTCGCTCACGCTATGATGCTTCCCTCGCTCGGGAACGACGCGATGAAGACGGTGCAGTGGATGGAAGGACAACGCGCCCTCCTCGCGCGACGGGCGGATAAAATGGTGCGCGTAGCAGCCATTCTGTTCCTGACAAGTTGCGCGCTGGCCCTCGGCGTCGTGATCGCGCGACGATGGGCCGATCACCCGGTGGGCATGTACGTCGTATTCGGCCTGGCGCTGCTTTCGGTCGCTCTGCTTGTGGCGGCTCTCGGCGTGATCCTGCCGCTGCCCTGGCTCATCCATCAGCTCAAGCACATGGACGAGGTCATCGCCGAGCAACGGCGCCGCGAACCCCCTCACGGTTCGTAGCCGAGGAGATCGGCCGAGAGCGTATCGCCCCGCTTCACCAGATGATGGAGGAGGAGATGAACGTCCCGCGAGGAACCGTAGAGCAGCGGGAGCACATCGGCCAAGATCTTCCCATTCCCCTGCTCCGGCCCTCCGCGCGGATCCACATCCAGGATGAGCGTATGGCGCGGAGACGTGGTTTCTTCATCCGCCCCTTCGGCCCGCAAGAGCAACTCCTCGGGCACCTCCACCAGCCGCAAGAGCGCCTTGATCGCCGGTTTGTTCGCTTCGTTCAGGAGCCGCACGCGGAGCCGATCGCGAGCAAGGACGTCGGCTTCGGCGAGCGTGGTCGAAAGCGCGATTCGTACTCTCGGTCGCATGGCTCCACTCCTTTTGTCCGTCGTGAGCCGCTCTCCATCAGGAGAGCGGCCCGCCGCCGAGCGCGCATCGCTGCTCCTTCCGCGCCGTCAACACAACTCCTCTCGGCCTTCGCGCCGCAATCGCTCCGGGAATTGACGCACGTCCTGCGAGCGCGCGAGATCGCCGACGAGCAAGACATCGGGCGTATCCACGATCATGACGCCCTCCAACCCGAGCACGGCGACGAGCCGCCCCGTCTGCGAATAGATGAGCGAATCGCTCACGTCAATGAGCACGGCGTCGCCGAGCGTGAGGTTTCGCGCCGCGTCATGATCGCGGGCGCGCAATTGATGCACGGCCTGCCAACTGCCGACATCGTTCCATCCGAAGGTCACCGGAAGGACGTAGATCGGTTCCTGCGTCTTCTCCATGATGCCGTAATCAATCGAGATCGCCTCGACCTGACCGTAGACGGCCTCCAACGTCTGCTCGTACGCGCCATGGCGCGCCCCTTCGTCCAATCGGGCGAGCGCTTCGGCCAAGCGGGGCAAATGCTTCCGGATCTCGCGCAGGATGGTGCTCGTGGTGAAGGCGAAGATGCCGCTATTCCACAGATACTGCCGGCTGATGACGTAACGTCGGGCCGTCTCCAGATCGGGCTTCTCGACGAAGCGCTCTGCTCGGTAGACGGCCTGCCCGAGGACGGGCTCGCAGGCGGCGCCTTTGAGGATGTACCCATACCCCGTCTCCGGGCGCGTGGGGGTAATCCCCAAGGTGGCGATGCCACCGGCGCGGACGAGTGCGGCCGCCGCCTGAAGCGCCCTTCGAAAGGCCTCCTCATCGGAGACGAAATGATCCGAGGGCACGGCGATGAGCACCGCATCGGCCGCCTCGCGCTGCACGTGCCACGCGGCCAAGCCGATGCACGGCGCCGTATTCCGCCCCTCCGGTTCCACCAGAATCCGCACGGCCCGGCCCGAGAAGATCTCCTGCACCAGAGGCGCATGCTCCCGATTGGTGACGATCAGAATGCGCGAGTCCTCGACCAAGGGAGCCACGCGAAGATACGTCTCCTCGATCATCGGGCGTGGCCCCGTGATGCTCAAAAACTGCTTCGGCCGCCGGGCCCGACTCGCGGGCCAAAATCGCGTGCCCGACCCGCCGGCCATGATCACAATGTATGTGGCCTCCATACGCCGTCCCTCATCCTCCGATTCTGCCGGAAGAATCATTTCACAGACCTGATGGTGGGTCAATCATCTCTCGCCAAAAGAACCCGCGCCGAGCGATGGCGGAGCGCGCCATGCTGAGAGAGAGGGCTGGCCCTTCTTTCCTTCTGGACAAAGGCGCCGGAGAAGATGTATCTTTTCTTCGGCGCTCTATGCGCGAGGGCGCGCCCGTAGCTCAGTTGGACAGAGCGTCGGCCTCCGGAGCCGAAGGTCGCTGGTTCGAATCCAGTCGGGCGCGCCATCTTCTTTTCGCTCGCGGGCGTTGGTCGGTGAGGGACACAGATCGCTGACAACGTTCGCTCAGGCCGCGCGGCGACATCGTGGAGGAGAAGGCGCGCATGGATGAAGATGGCCTGTGGTTCCTCTGGCGCGAAGCCGCGTTGGAATGCCTCAATGCGGACTGTCGCCGGCGATATCCCCTCACGGAGAAGCTCTTCGCCTGCCCGGCCTGCGGCGAGGTGCTCCAGATCGCATACGAGCTGAGGGAGCGAGCGCCGGAAGCCGTGAGAGCGCGTTGGCGCGAGCGCCGGCTCTCAGAAGATCCGCTGGATCAAAGCGGCGTCTGGCGCTTTCGGGAATGCCTGCCGCCGATCGCGCCAGAACGAGTCGTCACCTTGAGGGAGGGGAATACCCCACTCTATCGCGCCCGCTTCGCCGCTCAATATGCGGGCGTTCACCACCTCTTCTTCAAGCATCTCGGCTTCAACCCCACGGGATCGTTCAAAGACTACGGCATGACGGTGGCCGTCAGTCAGGCGCGCGTGCTGGGGGCGCACGTCCTCATCTGCGCATCCACCGGAAACACGTCGGCTTCGATGGCCGCGTATGCGGCGCGAGCCGGAATGCGCGCCCTCGTCCTCATCCCGAGCGAGCATGTCGCCCTGGGGAAGGTGGCACAAGCCCTCGAATACGGGGCGGTGACGCTGCAAGTCCGGGGAGCCAGCTTCGACACGGTCTTGCACCTGGTGCGCGAGCTGAGCGCGCGGCCCGAGGTGTATCTCCTGAATTCCCTCAACCCGTTCCGGATCGAGGGCCAGAAGACGATCTTCATCGAGCTGCTCGATCAGCTCGGGTGGGAAGTGCCGGATCACCTGGTCGTCCCCGGAGGGAACTTGGGGAATTCGGCGGCGCTCTTCAAGGCGATGGAAGAGCTGCGGCGCTTGGGGTTGATCGCGCGCTTCCCGAAGCTGACGATCGTACAGGCGCAAGGGGCGAGCCCGCTCGCCGACGCCGTCGCGCGAGGCGCGAAGCGGATCACGCCCGTCCCGCACCCGCGGACGCACGCGACGGCCATTCGCATCGGCCACCCGGTGAACTGGCGACGGGCGCTGCAGGCCCTGGAGGCGACCGGCGGATTCTGCCTCGCCGTGAGCGAGGCGGAGATCGCCGATGCGAAAGCCGCCATCGGTCGCGACGGCATCGGCTGCGAACCCGCCTCGGCCGCCACAGTGGCCGGAATCAAGAAGCTGCGCGACGAAGGGAAGCTCGCGCCCACGGAGACGATTGTCGCCTTGCTCACCGGTCACCTCTTGAAAGATCCCGAATACACCTTGCGCTATCACGCGGGGCAACTTGAGGATGCCCTCACCGGGCGCCGCATCGGCGGCCGCTTAGCCAATCCGCCAATTCCCGTGGAGCCGCGCCTTGACGCCATCGCCCAATATCTTTACGATGAAGGTCTTCCGCACCGAAGGTGAGGAGGATGCCGATGTTGCGACACCGAAACCTTGCGGTCCTCGGCGCCGGCAAAATCGGCGAGGCGTTGATTCGCGGCATGCTCGAGTCGGAGATCATCGAACGGGAGAATATCATCGCCACGGCGAAGCATCAGCGGCGACTCGACTACCTGGCCGAACACTACGGCGTGAAGACGACCCTCAATAACGCCCTGGCCGTCGAGCAGGCGGAATTGGTCTTGTTGAGCGTCAAACCGCAGACGATGCGCGAGGTGGTGGAGGAGATCGCCCCGGTCGTCACTCCGCGACACCTGCTCATCTCCGTGGCCGCCTCCGTCCCTACGTCGTTCATCGAGAGCCTGCTGCCGGTCGAAGTCCCCGTCGTGCGCGCGATGCCCAATACCCCTTGCGTCATCCGCGCCGGGATGACCGTGCTCTGCCGCGGACGCTATGCTACGGAGGCGCATTTGCAACTGGCCCGCTCGCTCTTTGACGCCGTCGGACGCACGATGATCCTCGACGAGGGGCACATGGATGCGGTGACGGGCCTGAGCGCGAGCGGTCCGGCGTTCATCTATATCATCATCGAGTCGCTGGCCGAGGCCGGAGTGAAGGTCGGACTGGCGCGCGATGTGGCCACGGAATTAGCCGCGCAGACGACGCTCGGCGCCGCCAAGATGGTGCTCATCACCAATGAGCATCCCGCCAAACTCAAGGACGCGGTGACGACCCCTGCCGGATGCACAATTGACGGCATCCTGGAATTGGAAGAAGGAGGATTGCGCGTCACGCTGATCAAAGCCGTCGTCAAAGCCACGGAGCGCGCCCGCTGCCTCTTCCCCAACGGAGGCGCGAAGTGAGAGGAGGCACCTGGGACCAGCATAGCGTCACGAGCCTCCGCGATTATCCCTCCGATCGGCTCCGCGCGCGTCTGCGCGAATTAGCGGCAGTACTGGTCCAGACGCCGACGCCGAGCGGCAACGAAGCGGCGCTCTACCCCTTCCTGACCGGCGTGCTCCAGGCCTGCGGGTTTCGCGTGGAGCGACAGATGACCTCCCTCGGACGCGAGAATCTGGTCGCCCAACGCGGCCAGAGCACGTTGCTCTTCTCAGCACACGTGGACACCTATCCCGCCTATACGCATCCGGAGCCGTACCGTCTGCGGCAGGAGGACGATCGGCTCATCGGGCGCGGCATCGCGGATTGCAAGGGGCAGATCGCCGCTCTGCTCTGCGCCGTCGAGCTGGTGGAAGCCCCCTGCCAGATCGTCTTCGTCGTGGATGAGGAGCGCACGGCCCTCGGATCGCGTGAGGTGCGCGTGCAAGCCGAAGGAGCGATCGTGCTCGAGCCCACGGAACTGCGCCCGGTGATCGCACACGCCGGAGCCATCGAGCTAGAGGTCACCCTCTACGGACGAGCGGCGCACGGCAGCGCTCCCCACTGCGGCGAGAACGCCGTCCTGAAAGCCATGCGCGCGATCGAGGAGATCGGACGCTTGCCTTTCCTGAGTCAAACGCACCCGCTGTTCCCCCCGGCCCCATGGGTGACCCTGGGGAAGATCGAAGGGGGATTCGATACGATGGTCGTCCCGAATCGCTGCAGCTTTCAAATGGATGTGCGCGTCCTGCCGGGCGTCTCCATTCGCGAAGCCTGCGAGCAACTGTTCGCGCTCGCGGCGCAGCTCGGCGCCGAACTGACGATCCTCGATGTCTCAGAGCCTTCGGAGGTGGCGGCGGATCATCCCCTCGTCCGAGCCCTTCAAGCCGCGCACGAGGCGGTTGTGGGCGAGCGTCCGACCCCATGCGGCTATTACAGTTTCACCGACGCCACGCACTATTTGCAGCGCGGCCTTCCCGCCGTCGTGTACGGAGCTGGAAGCCTCGGCGTCGCCCATTCCGACTACGAGTGGGTCTCCCTCCAAGAGTTAGAGATCGCCGCTCGTGTCTTCGCCCATGTGATCGCTCACTGGGCGTAGGCCTCCGCCTCGAGCGACTTGATCATGCGCACCCACTCGCCATGCTGCACACCGCACTCCTCAAATCCCAAGCCCCTGTACCACCGACGCGCATGCCAGTTGCGCTCTCCCACCCAGAGGCTGACGTATCGGCGACCTCGCTGACGCGCATACGCAATGGCGGCCTCCAAGAGCTTCCGCCCAACGCCCTTCCCTTTCCACTCGGGATGAACACAGATCTCGTGAATCTCCCCTGTCTCTCCCAAGCGTTTGTCCCACCACTCAGCATGAATGCTCACAAACCCGATCAACTGCCCTCCGACTTCAGCGACGAAGAATCCCTCAGGCTCGCCGCTATAAAGCCAGTTCAAATAATTGCGAATGCGAAACGTCGTCGTGTCCGCATACTCTTCCAGCCCCCGATACGCCTGCCGATAAACGTCTTCCAGTTGGTCGAGGTCTTCAACACGCCCTCGACGTACGGTGATCGGCTGCGGCCCGATCGCCCCGATCATACTTCGAACCCCACCTCGAGAGTATTATCCTTCGCTCCCACACAGCGGGGCAATCGCGCGATACCCAGCCAACAGGAGCTCCACGCCACCAGAAGACTGCTCTCTAAACGGGTATCCTCGAAAGAGGCGAGGAAGGCTCGTGGATGATGCGATAATAGCCCCTCAGGTGCCGCACACGAAGACCTGCAGACCGAGCCGACTCACTTCCGGAAGAAGGCGAAGAGAATGCTCACCACCGCCCCAATCTGCCCCACCCAAAACAGGAACATCCACTTGATCAACTCCGACCGCACCGACTCGATCCTCCCCGTCAACTCCGATCGCACCGACTCGATCCTCTCTGTCAACTCCGATCGCACCGACTCAATCCTCTCTGTCAGCTCCGACCGCACCGACTCGATCCTCCCCGTCAGCTCCGATCGCACCGACTCGATCTTCTCCACCAGCTCGCCCCTCAACTGCCCAACCTCCCCCCTCAGCTTCGACGCCTCCTCCGTCAACCGCCGCTCGAACTTCTCCTCCACCACCGCCACCATATCCACCCTGGCCGCCTCCGTCGCTTGATTGATCAACTGCACCAACGCCTCCGCCCCCTCCTCCCCCAGCCTCTCCCGCAACGACCTCGGAACTGTGATGATCGGCATCCCCGCATCCCTCCCTCTGCTGAACTTCACCGCCGGAAGAAGGCGAAGAGAATGCTCACCACCGCCCCAATCTGCCCCACCCAAAACAGGAACATCCACTTGATCAACTCCGATCGCACCGACTCGATCCTCCCCGTCAATTCCGATCGCACCGACTCAATCCTCTCTGTCAGCTCCGACCGCACCGACTCGATCTTCTCCACCAACTCGCCCCTCAACTGCCCAACCTCCCCCCTCAGCTTCGACGCCTCCTCCGTCAACCGCCGCTCGAACTTCTCCTCCACCACCGCCACCATATCCACCCTGGCCGCCTCCGTCGCTTGATTGATCAACTGCACCAACGCCTCCGCCCCCTCCTCCCCCAGCCTCTCCCGCAACGACCTCGGAACTGTGATGATCGGCATCCTGGCGCCCTCCTTCTACCTACTGCCTCCACATTGCACCACACGCCCCCCTCCCTGTCAAGGGAAGAGCGAATCGTCCCAAGTAGGCGATCGCGAAGGAGAAGGTCGCGAGAGCGACACTGCGCACTCTCGTCTGCCGAAGTCAAGGAGCCCTGTGACTTCAATGCCCCGGGCGAGGCGCGCCGATGAGAATGCCCCGCCAGTCGTCCTCTTCCAGGGAAACGCAATGCGATTCGCTGACCATCGAGGACTCCATGCAGGCGGTCTGGCGCGCCCGGGGGGACTCGAACCCCCAACCCTTGGATCCGAAGTCCAATGCTCTATCCAATTGAGCTACGGGCGCATTCGGTAAGTTTAAAAGAATATCACACCGCTCCGCTTCCGTCTAGAGTCGCCGCGGACCTGAGTCAATCCGCGCGAAAATCAAAGCACGGCATCGCACCGAAGATGAACGCGTCGAAGCAGTCCTTCCGCTCGCAAGAGAGCCCGCACAAGCGAGCATTCAGATCAGGCGAGCCTCAAGCGGCATTACCCCCTCTTCCCACACAATCGGACGCACGGAATCCCGCCCAGAGCGATCCGAAAGCGAAGCCCCTACGATCGCGATGAACCCGCTTTCACCCGGAGCCGGCGTGTGGCCCGGAACGAGCCGAAGGCCGGCCCGTTTGACATTACCCCATCTCCGCACAAAGCCCGCGTGAGCGGACGTCCGAATGTAGCCCAGGGCGAGCCAAAGGTGAGGAGAGGGCGCTTTCCGCATCAAGCCCGCGTGAGCGGGCGTCCGAATATAGCCCAGGGCGAGCGTGAGCGAGCCCTGGGACAACGGTGCCATGATCATTCCCCAAGCCCCCGAAGGGAGCGGCCCATCCGCACGATCCCACGCCGTGTTCATCCCGACGACATCACGATTGGCCTCCGCCTGGGCCGCCCGCTCGCGCGGGCTTGCCATGGGTTGGGGGCCTCTCCTGTTCCTAAGGGCTCGCTGGCGCTCACCCCAGGCGAAACTCGGTCGCCCGCGCGCGGGATCGCATGCGGACGGGAATCGCCTTCGACAGGATCCGGTGAGAGCGCGCCGGAACTCGCTGGACAGCGCGCACACCCTTGAGTAGAGTCTCTGCCGGAGATGGGGCGATGCGCATCGGTGCGCCACATGTGGGGGCGGCGATCGCCGGAGTCGTGATCCTCATGACGCCCTTCATCCGGGGGCAAACGGCATCCCGCGATGCCGTGCTGCTCATTCGTATGCCGGATGAGACGGCGCTGCCCACCGATCCCTCGGAGGCGGACATCGCGCGCTTCGTGGTCGCGCGTGGCTCTCAGCTTCAGATGACGGCGCAGGATCTGCAGCGCGATCGAGCCTTCGCCCGCCAGGTGCTCGGCCAGCGTCAGATCTTCGAAGAGCTGGCGGCCTTTCGCGCGCGGGAGAACATCCCGGTGCGCGTGCGCTTCATCGCCTGGGCCGATGCCTTTCGCTTCTTCGCCGATTACGTCTCGGACCGAAGCAATCCTCCCATCGTCGCGCAGATCGGCGATACGTGGGCGGCCTACTTTCGGTCGCTCGGCGTCGTGGCCGACGAGCGGCGGCACACCTGGGATGTGCGGGTGCTCTGGTACTGGAAAGATATGGTCACGGAGCGTGAACTCGCCGACGGCGATCGTCTCCTGGAAGCGTGTCGGCGGCTGCACGATGCACCGCCTCCAGGACTCATCGCGCCGTTGGCGATCCCGACGGCTCCGGATTGGAATCTGCTGCACGATCTCTCGGTCTGGCTTTACAACGGCGGAGTGCCCACGCTCATTTCCCTCGAGAAAAAGTTCGGCCTCCTCTCCTGGAAAGAGGCCGTCTTCGCCGGTCCCGAAGGCGAGCGGGCCGTTGAGTTCCTCATTCACCTGGCCAAACGGGGATGCCTGGCGCTGCCCGAGAAACGAAGTCTGGAACTGGCCGACGACTTCCTCGCCCGAAAATACGCGATGATGATCGCCGGGCCGTGGCTCACCAAGCTCGCGGAGAAGGCGCTGGGATCGGAGTGGCGCACACGGATCGGGGCGACGCTGCCGCCGCGCATCGGCTCGACGACTGCGGTGACGATGAAGGGAGGATCGCTGCTGGTCGTCTTGGACCCGACGCGCGGGCGAGATCCCGAAGCCGTTCGGCGGGCGCGACGGCTGATCGAGTTCTTCTCCTCGCGGGAGAGCCAGCAGCGATACACCGAGGCGCTCGGCGCGCTTCCGGCCAACGAAGAGGCGCTCGAAGCCTCTCGCTACTTCGATCTCTTTCGGTCGGCGCTGGAGCACGGACGAACGTATCCGCAAATTCCCGAATGGGCGCCGGTCGTCGAGAACCTGGCGACGCGAGACAACCTCTATGCGTTCTGGAAGCGGCTGTCCGTTTTGACCGATACACACGCGACGGCGAGCGAAGCCGAACAAGCGGCGCGAGCCAAACTCATTTTGGCCGCCTTGCATTCGGCGGAAGCCGACATCAATCGGGAGTTGTCTCCGGGGCGACTGGCGTTGCTCTGGCCGTGGGTGCTGGCGCTGGCGGCTCTTGTCGCCGTCGTCGCCGCGCTTTCGCTGTGGCATCGTCAGGTAGAGCGAAGGCGCATCGCGGAGCTGCGGCAGGCCCGCGATCTGCTGGCGACGCTGGAGCGGCGGTTGGCCTCGACCAAAGACGCGGCGACCCTCCCGTCCGCGTCTTCGTCGCCAGAAATCGTCACGGTGACCGGCAAGGGGTATCCGGCTCTCTATCTCGACGCGACGCGCCGCACGATCGCTCTTCGTCGGTCGCCCGCGCATCCTTTGGAAGAGATTATTCACGGAGCGGAATACGATCTGCTCCGGCACCTCATCGAGTGCTTGCAGGCCGGATGGCAGCAAACGCATTGGATTTGGAGCTACGTCGTCTGGCCCACCGCTCAACCGAAATTCCCCAAGGAAGCGTTCGCCACCCACTGCACGAAATTGCGCAAGAGGATCGAAACCGTTTGGCAACTCGGCCCCGTGTTGGGCCGCGGCGATCGCCGCACGGGCGCGATCCCTATCGAAGTGAAGGACGTCCACTTCTACACCGACGCCGCGCCGGACGGGACGGCTTATCCAATCTGGGCCTTGTTCCTCACCTCCGAACAGGCGACGCGGGCATACAAAGCAGGCTCCTGGAAAACCGCCCACCGAGAGATCGAGGCATTGCTTCGAATGGACCCGGAGAACTGGCTGGGGAACACGCTCCTGTGTCACCTGGCCCTCCAGGGTCACGTGGCGATCACCGATCCGCTGGTGCAAAGAGCGTTCGAATTCGTCCACGCGCAGAAGATGCACTACGAGCACGCCCTGGAGAGGATCGAAGCTCTTCCCGCAGAAAAGGTGGACCTCCAGCAGATGGAACGCATTCGATCCCGATACGAGGCACTCCGGCTCATCGCCTCGCGCGCACTCCCGCCCTCACCACCAACGTCACCGGCCAACGAGCGATCCCCCTGGAGGGATAGAGAACGCCTCAAAGCCTGGCTGGCCTATCTCGACGAGCGCGCTCCGGCGCTTCCCGACGAGGAGATCAAAACCATCCGGGGGATTCAACGCTTTCTTCGTCAGCGCTTGCCCTGGGCCTCCCCCTCGGACGTGGACGAGCAGTTCCGATCCTTCCTCCAGGACCTCGCCTGCGATCCGACGAGCTGGCCTGAGGAGCGGCTGCCGCGTAGCCGACGCGCTTTTCAAAGCGGGGCGCTCGATTATGCTCTGGCCCGCCTCTACGGCCTTTGCGACGATGCGGAGTCGAAGGCGATCACGAAAGCGCAGAATTTGAGAAAGCTGTGGGACAGAAGATCGCACCTGCGAAAGACCCTTCAGCAGGACCCCACCAAGGAACAGCTCTATGCCGCCTGCCGACAGCGGTACGGCTGGAGCCGCGCTTTCTTTGAGCGCGTGTTGGAGCTCGAACGTGCGGGCCAGGTGCGCTCCTGGGATGAGCGGTCGTCAAAGCGCGTGATCTAGGCCACGTCGGGAAATATTTCCCACATATAGCCAGGTGCAGGACCCCAACGCTTCTCCCGTGTGGAGGAGCGCTGCGCCGTCCGCGATCTTCCTTAGGGAGGGACAGCAATGAAGGCAATGAGGAGACTCGGGCTCGTGGCCGTAGCCGTGGGACTGGCCGGATGGCCGAACGCTTCGGTCATTCGCTCCCAGGAACAGGAACTGGCCCAGGCCAAACAGGTCAAGAATGTTGTCGTTCTGCCTCGGGTCGTGCATGGGGGCGATCCGCAGTCGAAGTTCGCGTTCGTCAAGGTGCTGCCGACGGTCGCCTTCTCCGATTCGGAGGTCAGTCACCCCGGTCAATTCGCCAACCGGCATGACTGGGCGCTCTCCGAAGATGGAGAGGAGCCTCTGGCCTTCGGCATTGACGACTTCTTCGAGTTCAGTTTCGATCTCGTGCTCATGGGAACGCCGCCGGGGACCAAGTTCGCCGAGCGAAAAGAAGCGGGGATCATCATCACCACGTCCGTTGCCGGAGAGGGGCAATACATCGTCAACACGGATGCCCATGAGGTGGTCGCCTTCGGCGGGCCGTTTCCGTTCTTCAAGTTCGATCTGAGCTACAATTCCGGTGACGTCATCACGATGGGGATACGGTACTTCCGCGATATGGACGGCAAGCGCAAGATCATCTATCGAGCGAACGACAAATCGAGCCCCCCGCTGGAGTTCACGAATCTCGAGCAGGGCATTCCCGGCCCGTTCTTCATCAAGGGCTACATTCAGACGGTGATCAACACGGACATTCCGAAGAACAGTGCCGCAGCAGCATTCACGAATATCCGGTGGAACGGTCAGTTGCTGACGGGTGGGACGACGGCGGGCGAATGCCGATGATGAAGGCTCCTGGCTCTTGTGGCCGTTGGGGTTCCTGAAGGATCGGAGTCGGCGACCACCTCGGGAGTTGCTCTTTCAGGAGCGCCCTCGCCGGTGGCGGTGGGGGTGCTCCTGCCCATCTTTTGCAGGAGGAGATGAGTTATGCATCGCATCGGTGCTGTCGTCGTTCGGTTCGTCGGTGGGGGGATTCTCCTGCTCGGACTGGCCCTCGTCGGGCTCGCCCAATTCAGAGCGGGGGTTCAGGGAGTCGTGACCGATCCTACGGGCGCGGTCATTGCCGGAGCGACGGTCACGCTCACCAATCACGAGACGGGCAAGACCCAGCAGGTTATCACAAGTGCCGAAGGGTTCTATCGCTTCTCCGGGCTGGCGCCGGGCGCGTATCGGGTCACGGTCGAATACGCGGGGTTCAAGAAGAAAGTGGTCGAGCGCGTGATCGTCCGCGCCGAAGAGGTTCAGGGCCTCGATCTGACGCTGGAGCCGGGCGAGATCACCGAGACACTCACCGTGCAAGTGGGGGGCGAGGTGGCGACGCTTCAGACGGAAAATCCCGATGTGACGCGCGCGGTGACCACGCGAGAAGTCCTTCGGCTGCCGCAGTTCGGGCGCGATCCATACGAACTGATCCGCCTGACGCCGGGCGTCCTGGGCCTGGGCGCGCGCGGCAGTCGCGGCGAATCCGTGGGCTTGCCCAACACGACCGGTCCCGGAGGATCGAACGTCTCGATCTTCCAGGTCGAGAATCAGGTCCCCATCAGCGCCAACGGCCAGCGTCTGTCGGCCAACAACTACATGATTGACGGCGTGAGCGTCAACAGCCTCGGCTGGGCCGGAGCGGCCGTGGTGACGCCCAATCAGGAATCGGTCAAAGAGATTCGCGTCCTCTCCAGCACCTATTCGGCCGAGTACGGTCGAAACACGGGCGCGCAGATTCAAGTTGTCTCTCAAAACGGCACCAACGAATTTCACGGCAGCGCCGTCCTCAAGTACAACGATCCCGACCTGAACGCCTTCAACCGATGGGGCGGGATCACCGGTGACCCGAACCGAGATGCGCCGCCGGTGCGCGTGGAGCAGCTCTTTCGTCAGTTCGCCGGGAGCCTCGGCGGGCCCATCGTCAAGAATCGGCTCTTTTTCTTCTTCTCCTACGAGGGCCTGCGGAGCAACAACACGGACTTCGTGAGTACGTGGATTGAGACGCCCGAATTTCGGCAATTGGTCCGGCAGCAACGGGCTGGCGGCGTGACGGCGCGGATCTTCGAAGCCGAGGGGATTGCGCCCCGCGCTCTCACGGTTCTGCCGGCGGATTGTTCCCTCTTTCTCAACGATCCGAGGCGGTGCCAGGCCGTCGCCGGAGGCCTGGACATCGGATCGCTCACGGGCGGTCTCGGCCGCTACGTGCCCCTCAGCAACACCCTGGGGGGAGGGCTCGATGGCATCCCCGATATTCAATTCGTTCGCATCGCGCTACCCCAGCTCGTTCGCGGGGATCAATTCAACGCGCGCGTGGACCTCGCGCGCGGCAACGATCAATTCGCCGTGAGCATGTACGTGACGCGCCGCAACGACTTCAAGAATGTGGCGCAGGGGCGGCCCATTGGAGATCTTCGCACGCGACCGCTCAATTCGGCGGGGACGGTGACCTGGATTCGCACGCTCGCTCCGACGCTGCTCAACGAGCTGCGGGCGAATGCCACCCGATTCTCCTTCAACGAGGTGCGGGACAACCCCGACGCCAACTGGGGCATTCCCCGGATCGAAGTCGAAGGTCCTTCGGCGCTGCGGCTCGAGATCGGGGTCCTTCGCGCCGAGACGACACCGGGCATCTTCGCTCAGAACACCTACGAAGTTCGGGACACGCTCACCTGGGTGCGAGGCAACAAGACGCTCAAATTCGGTGTGGAGATTCGCCGCGAGCAGGACAACAACAATCTGGCGGGCGGGGCGCGTCCGCTCTATGTCTTTCGCGGGTTGTACAACCTGGCCAACGATGCGCCCTATCTGGAAGCGATCAACGCCGATCCGCGCACGGGCCTCCCCGCCGATGCGCAGCGATACTTCCGTTATGCGAACTACGGCCTGTTCGTGCAAAACGATTGGAAGGTTCGCCCCCATCTCACCCTGAATCTCGGCCTGCGCTACGAATACTTCACGCCGCTGCGGGAGAAGCGCGGGCGCGTGAGCAACCTAGTCTTTCCTCCGGGACGACTCAACGAATCGCGGATCGTCGTGAGCGATCAGCTTTTCGAGCCCGACCGCAACAATTTCGCGCCGCGCTTGGGTTTCGCCTGGAGCCCGAAAGCGTGGAGGGACAAGCTGGTCGTCCGCGGCGGATTCGGCATCGGCTACAATCGCATCCCCGGCGTGCTCTACGGCAACACGCGGGGCAATCCGCCCTTTTTCGCTCGCCACTTCATCTGCTGCGGGGGATCGGCCTCCGAGGGGCTCTTCCCCTTCGCCGGCGGACGCATTCTCTATACGCTCGGAACGAGCCGGGCGTTGACGAGCTATCCGGTGAATCCCGCGCTCGCGCAAGGCATTGATCCGGCCACCGGCGGCGTGCGCGGCAGTCAGGTCGAAATTTATGGCACGGAGCGCAAGCTGCCGAATGCCTACGTCTACCAGTGGTCGCTGGAGACCGAGTATCAACTGCCGTGGGATTTCATCGCGTCTCTGGGCTATCAGGCCAGCAGCAGTCACAAGCTCATTCGCATCATCAATCAGAACCTGCTCTACCCGCGCAATCCGTTTTTCGGTCCCGTCTTCTTCCTCCTCCCCGACGTCAATGCGAACTATCACGCCCTGTTGGCGCGGCTGACGCACGCGTTCTCGCACGGCTTTCGCCTGGAGGCGACGTATCGCTGGAGCAAGAGCATTGACACGCTCTCCTACGAAGGGCCGGGCGCACCGACCAATCAAACGTACCCGAGCGACCTTCGCTCCGAACGCGGCCCATCGGACTACGACGTGCGACATCACACGGTCATCTCCTGGCTCTGGGACGTGCCGATCCTGCACAACCGCACCGACTGGTGGGGCAAGGCCTTCGGCGGCTGGCAATTGAACGGCATCTGGACGATTTCCACCGGTTTCCCCTACACGGTGAAGATCGGTCAGAGTCTCCGCTTCGCCAACGGCGAGCCGTGGGGGCCGATTCGTCCCACGCGGTATTTCGGCGGCGCGCTCACCGAGCGTAGCGATCGCGCGTTCATTCGTCCGGGCGGGAATTTCCCCGGCGGCGGTGCCCGGTACTTCGACACGACAACCATCGGACCTCCCGGCATCGGGCGCAATGCGTTCCGCGGTCCGGGCTATCGCAGCGTGGACCTGAGCCTGGTGAAGCAAACGGCACTCCCCCGCGTGCCGGGACTCGGCGAAGCCGCCCGACTGGAAATTCGCTTCAATTTCCTCAACGCCTTCAACGAGCTGAATCTGCAACCACTCGGCTTCTTCGACGAGGGCGTCTTCGCCGATCGCCCGAACTTCGGTCGAGCGACGCGCGGGTTGGCCGGTCGCGTCGTCGAGTTTCAAGCGCGATTCAGCTTCTGAGCCTCGGATGATCGCCCTGCGCCCATCGTCGGATCGCAACGTCGCCAAGAGATCGCGCTCGTGGGGGCGCATGATTCGGGGATTGAGTCTGATGAGCGTCGTGCTGCTTGTCGGGATGCCCGTCTCTCCGCAATCACCGCGGCCTGCCGATGAGATCGAGCGCAAGGTCGAAGCTCTGCTCCGACAGATGACGCTCGAGGAGAAGCTCGGCCAGCTTCAGATGCTCGACGGCGACGCCGATGGCTCCTATCGTCCCGAACATCTCGACCTCGTGCGGCGAGGGCTCGTCGGCGCGTTCCTCAACGTGCGCGGCGCCCGTCGCGTCAACGAGTTGCAACGCATCGCCGTCGAGGAATCGCGATTGAAGATCCCGCTGCTTTTCGGTTTCGATGTCCTGCACGGCTATCGCACGATCTTTCCCGTGCCGCTGGGGGAAGCGAGCAGTTGGGACCCGGAGGCCGTCGAGCGGGCCGCTCACATCGCCGCCACCGAAGCGCGAGCGGCGGGCGTCACCTGGACCTTCGCGCCGATGGTGGACATCGCCCGCGATCCGCGGTGGGGTCGCATCGTCGAGGGATCGGGCGAAGACCCCTATCTCGGATCGGTCATGGCGCGCGCCCGCGTGCGCGGATTTCAAGGGCATGACTACAGCGCTCCGGACCGCGTCCTCGCCTGCGCCAAACATTTCGTCGGTTACGGTGCGGCCGAAGGCGGGCGCGATTACAACACGACCGATCTGTCCGAGCGCACGCTGCGGGAGGTTTATCTACCGCCGTTCCGGGCAGCCGTCGAAGCCGGCGTCGGGACGATCATGAGCGCCTTCAACGATCTCAACGGCATCCCGGCCTCGGCCAATCCTCTCACGCTGAGGACCATCCTGCGCGGCGAGTGGACATTCGACGGCTTCGTCCTGAGCGATTACACGGCCATCGAGGAACTCATCGCGCACGGGCTGGCGGCCGATGGGGCCGAAGCGGCCCGCCTCGCGCTCGATGCCGGCGTGGACATGGAGATGGTGAGCCGCCTTTACGCCCGGCATGTGCCGCACCTCATCAAAGAGGGCAAGCTCTCGATGGCCGCCGTTGACGAGGCCGTGCGCCGCGTGCTGCGCGTGAAGTTCCGGCTGGGGCTCTTCGAGCGGCCCTACGCCGATGAGGCGCGCGAACGCGCCCTGGTGCTCCGGCCCGAACATCGTGCAGCAGCGCGGGGGATCGCCGCTCGCTCGATCGTGCTCCTCAAAAACGACGGCGGTCTTCTGCCCCTCGGCAAGAACTTGCGCTCGCTGGCCGTCATTGGGCCGCTCGCCGACGATCAAAAGAATATGCTCGGCCCCTGGTCGGGGGATGGACGCGCCGAAGACGTCGTCACCATCCTCGCGGGCATTCGGGCGAAGGTCGGACCGGAGACGCAGGTTCACTACGCTCCGGGGTGTGGGATCACCGATGCCGCCTGTGCGGGAATGGACGAAGCCGTGCGCCTGGCCCGTCAATCGGATGTGGCCATCGTCGTCGTGGGCGAATCGGCGGAGATGAGCGGCGAAGCCGCCTCGCGCGCCTCGCTCGATCTGCCGGGACGACAACTCGAGCTGGTGAAAGCCATTCACGCCACCGGCACGCCCACGGTCGTCGTGCTCGTCAACGGACGTCCGCTCGCGATCTCATGGATCGCCGATCATGTCCCGGCCATCCTCGAAACCTGGTTCGCCGGGACCGAGGCCGGTCACGCCATCGCCGACGTCCTCTTCGGCGACGTCACTCCCGGCGGCAAATTGCCCGTGACGTTCCCGCGATCGGTCGGCCAGATCCCGATCTACTACAACCACAAGATGACGGGCCGCCCGCCGGACCCTCGCAACAAGTACACGTCCAAATATCTCGACGAAGAGGTGACGCCGCTTTTCCCCTTCGGCTACGGGCTGAGCTACACGGAATTTCGCCTCACGAATCTGCAGCTCAGCGCGCGGCGGCTACGACCCACCGAGCGCGTGACGGTCAGCGTAGATGTGGAGAACGTCGGCCCGCGCACGGGCGATGAAGTCGTCCAGCTCTATATCCGCGATGTGGCCGCCAGCGTCACGCGCCCCGTGCGCGAGTTGAAGGGTTTCGAACGCGTCACGCTGCGTCCCGGCGAAAAGCGCCGTGTCACGTTCACGCTCGGGCCGGAGCACCTGGGCTTTTACAACCGCCAGATGCGTTTCGTCGTCGAGCCGGGTGAGTTCCGCGTCTTTGTCGGCACGAGCTCCGTCGGCGGATTGGAAGCGAGCATCGAGGTGGTACAATAGAGCCGTGAACCGTCGCATCGCGATTTTCATCCTGGGCGTCGCCCTCATCGTTCCGGTGCACTGTGGGTCGTCGCGGGCGCCGTCGCCTCGTTCGCCTGACGACGAAGCGTTCCTGGAAGACCTCTCGCGGCGCACTTTTCTCTTCTTCTGGGAGCAAGCCGATCCGACCACCGGGCTGGTGCGCGATCGCGCCGGGGTCAACGGGGAGCGTCGCACCGACATCGCGAGCATCGCGGCGACGGGCTTCGGCCTGACGGCTCTCTGCATCGCCGCCGAACGGGGCTGGATCGCCGCTGAACAGGCGCGCGAGCGCGCTCGCACGACGCTGCGCTTTCTCGCCGAGCGGGCTCCTCAGAAAAACGGCTGGTTCTATCACTGGATGAACGCCCGAACGGGTGCCCGCGAATGGGCGAGCGAAGTCTCCTCCATTGACACGGCGCTGCTTCTCGGCGGTGTGCTCACCGTGCGGCACTGCTTCGATTCCGATGCGGAGATCGTCGCCCTGGCCACGACCCTCTACGAGCGGGTGGATTTCCCCTGGATGCTCAACGGACATCCGACGCTGCTCGCGCACGGCTGGACGCCGGAGGGCGGATTCCTCCCCTTCCGCTGGGACACCTACAGCGAACACATGATTCTCTATCTGCTGGCCATCGCCTCGCCGACGCATCCGATCTCGCCCGAGGCGTGGTATGCCTGGCGACGGAATCCGATCACCTATGCGGGCTACACCTACATCTACGGCGCAGCGCCGCTCTTCATCCATCAGTATTCGCACGCGTGGATAGACTTTCGCGGTCGGCGCGAAGAGGGGGGACAGCGCACCGACTGGTTCGAGAATTCGATTCGGGCCACGCGGGCGCACCGAGAATTCTGCCTCCGGCTGGCGCGCGAGTTCCCCGCGAGCTACTCGGAGAACGTCTGGGGCATCACGGCCTCGGACTGTCTGAGGAACGGGCAGGTGCGCTACTGCGATTGGGGCGGGCCACCGCCTCCGGGCGTCCCCCGCGACGGACGGATTGACGGCACGGTCGTTCCCAGCGCCGCCGCCGGATCGCTCATGTTCACGCCGGAGATCGCGCTGCCGGCGCTCCGCACCATGAGGGAAAAATTCGTCACCGAATACGGCGAGCGGTTCTACGGCCGCTACGGCTTCACCGATGCCTTCAATCCCACGACCGGCTGGGTGAATGCCGATGTCATCGGCATCAGCGTGGGCATCACGCTGCTCAGTGCCGAGAATCTGCGCACGGGTCGGGTCTGGAGCTGGTTCATGCGCAATCCGGAGATCGCGCGCGCGATGACCCTCATTGGCCTTCGCCCCGAGCCGTAGCGTCACCCGTGCTCATCAACGCCACCCTCAAAACCCAATGGGGAGTGCGCCGGGATTCAACCTCGATGCGCTCCCTTCTATAATCTCCTTTGTGCGATCTCTGCGATTGAAGAGGAGAGCGTCCATCGGCCTGTGGATCCTCACCGCGGGCTTCGGGCTCACGCCTCCCCCGATGCAGGTGCAGGCGGACGTTCTGCGCGTCGTCTTCCCCGATGTCGGTCATGGGCACGCCGCGCTGATCATCTCCCCGAGCGGGCGCACACTGCTCATTGATGGTGGCCCGGAT
This sequence comes from bacterium HR08, assembly GCA_002898775.1. GTDB lineage: Bacteria > Acidobacteriota > Blastocatellia > HR10 > HR10 > HR10. Next base: position 29,210 of record BEHK01000019.1, read on the forward strand.
GGAGCCGGAGCGGCTGTCCTCGTCCCCCTCATGCGGCGCCTCGGGCTCTCGCAATTGGATGTGATGATCGCCACGCACTATGATGCCGATCACATCGGCGGACTCGATGAAGTCGCCGCCGCTTTCCCGCCGACCCTCGCGTACGACAGCGGTGATCTCACAGCACCTCGCGGAAGCCGATCCTTCACCGACTACGTGATGGCGATCGGCGCCGTTCGTCGAACGCTGCGGGCCGGCGATGTCCTCGATCTCGGCGGGGGCGCTCGCGCGACGTGCCTGGTCGTCAACGGCGATCTGCTGAGCGGTGGACGCGTCGGCATCTTCGGTCGTTCCGACCCGTTCGATCAACTGGACAACAGCGCCTCGATCGGCCTCCTCATCCAATATGGGGATTTCGACCTCTTCATCGCGGGCGATCTCACCGGCGGCGGCGACAACACGACGGATGTCGAATCCATGGTCGCGCAACTGGTCGGCGACGTGGATGTCGTGCAACTGAGCCACCACGGGAGCGCGACCAGCAGCAACGCGACGTTCCTCTCTCGGCTCAAAGCCGAAGTCGGCATCGTCCAGGTCGCGACGGCGAATCCCTACGGCCATCCGAGCGTCGAGGTCGTGGATCGCTTCGTCACGATGACGCCGACGAGCGGGCTCACGCCGATCCCTCCCGACGGAGACTTCCCCCTCTCCCGTCCGCCCGTCCTCTTCCAGACGCAGGCGAGCCCGCCTTCGGACAGTCGGGTGAGCCATCAGGGATTCGTCGCCCACGGGACGATCGAGATCGAAACGGATGGGAGTCGCTACACGGTGCGCGGCGAGCGCTTATCGCCACGAACCTTCGCGACCGACGGCGCTGAACGCGGCGTGCGCACCGATTTTCCCCCAACGATCCTCTTGCAGACGTCTCCCGTCATCCCACACGCTGGAGAAGCCGTCTTCCTCACGGCGCAGATCGCCGACGATTCCGGACGGATTCGCTCGACCCGTTTGACGTTCTCCGTGAATGAAGGGGAGCCCGCGCCTCTTCCACTCATGCGTCTCTCGGCGACGCTCTTCGCCGGTGAGCTCCCTGGGCAGCCGGATGGAACACTGGTGCGCTACTGCGTCACGGCTGAAGATGAGGCGGGGCATGCGACGACCGCCTGTGGCCGGTATTTCGCCGGCATCACGCCGATCGGCGTCGTGCGGGCCGTGGATGCCTGGGGTGCCCCGCGCTACGAAGGCGCGGCCGTCCGCGTCATGGGTCGCGTGACCGTGGACAGTGGAACGTTCAACCGAACGCAGACCGAGATCTTCATCGAGGATGAGACCGGAGGAGTCCGCATCTTCGAGCTTCGATTGCCGCCGCGAGTCGTGAGAAGTGGGGACCGCGTTGTGGTCACAGGACGCGTGAAGAGCTTCCATGGACTCCTGGAACTCGACATCACCAATCCGTTGCCCGTGCCGCCGTTCCCTTCCCCATTCGGCATCCGCGTGCTCGACCATTCGGACGAAGAACCCATCCCTCGCCTCGCCCGAATCGCCGATGTGGGCGAAGCCCTCGAAGGGCGACTGGTGCGAATCGAGGGGGTGAGGATCATCCAGGGCGCAATCCCCCAAGTCGGCAGCGCCAATCTGCTCATCACCGACGGCACAGGGATGACGACGCTGCGCATCCTGGGTTCGACAGACATCCCTGGCCTACCGACGCCGATCGGTCCCTTCACCCTTGTCGGCATCGTCGGTCAATTCGATCGCTTCCGCCCCTTCACGCGCGGGTATCAACTGCTGCCCCGCCGCCGCGCCGATTTCATCTTCAGTAGCTTGGCGGTGGAGGTTCCGTTCCCGTCACCCGGCGAACACCAATGATCCCATTGGTTTGCGTCCTCGGACGCGCGGCATCACTCTCGGTGAAAAAGACCTCGCCGGTGACGGGATGAACGGCGAGCCCAGCATTCTGGAAGCGCAGTTCGGTGACG
>BEHK01000020.1 GCA_002898775.1 bacterium HR08
CGTCATGGACTTGGTCGAGCTGACGGCGAGCCGATACGCGTGCTCGCCGAAGACGCACTTGATCGCGTAGGTCTCCAGCTTGTCGTTGTAGTAGGTCGAAGTGCCGTGCGCGTTGATGTAATCCACCTGATCGGGGGAGATGCCGGCATCGCGCAGGGCATACTGCATGACGCGGATGGCGCCATTGGCGTCTTCCGGAGGTTGCGTGATGTGGTAGGCGTCCGCGGACATCCCGTAGCCGACGATCTCCGCATAGATGCGCGCCCCGCGCGCCTGGGCGTGCTCCAGGGATTCGAGGACGAGAATTCCCGCTCCCTCACCGATGACGAATCCATCTCGATCGCGATCGAAGGGGCGACTGGCGCGCTGCGGCTCCTCGTTGCGCGTCGAGAGCGCGCGCATGGCCGCGAATCCGCCGACCCCCATGGGCGTGACGGCCGCCTCCGCCCCGCCGCAGATCATCACATCGGCATCGCCGCGTTCGATGATCTTGAAGGCGTCGCCGATGGCGTGCGCGCCCGCCGAGCATGCCGTGCACGTGGCGCTGTTGGGCCCGCGCGCCCCGAATCGAATGGAGACCTGGCCCGCCGCCAGATTCGCGATCGCCGCCGGGATGAAGAAGGGCGAGATCCTCCCCGGTCCCCCCTCCAGGAACTTCTGATGCTCGCGCTCGATCACCGAGAAGCCTCCGATCCCCGAGCCGATGTAGACGCCGACGCGCTCGGCGTTCTCCGGGGTGATCTTCAAACCCGCATCGTCCACGGCCTCTTGAGCCGCGGCGATGGCGAAGTGAATGAACGGATCCATCTTCTTGACGTCCTTCTTCTCGATGTACTTCAGCGGATCGAAATTCTTCACCTCCGCCGCGAAGCGGACGGGAAACTGCGAGGCGTCGAAGCGCGTGATGTAATCCACCCCACTGCGACCTTCGATCAAGCCCCGCCAGGTCTCCTCCGTCGTGTTGCCGAGGCCGCAGACCAAACCGATTCCCGTCACAACGACTCGTCGCTTCACGTCTCCCTCCCGTCGCCTCTCCCTCCGTCCTCGTCTCACCGGCGGGCGGAGGAGAGCCGCTCACTTCTTGTGCTTCTCAATATACTCGATGGCGTCGCGGACACTGACGATCTTCTCCGCGTCCTCATCCGGGATCTCGATGCCGAACTCTTCCTCGAAGCGCATGACCAGTTCCACCGTATCGAGCGAGTCAGCGCCCAGATCATCCACGAACCGCGCATTCGGTGTGACTTCGGATTCGTCCACCCCCAGCTCATCCACGATGATCTGTTTCACCTTCTCCTCAATGGTCGGATCCGCCATACGTCGTTCCTCCTCCTTCGATCATTGAGTCGTACATTTTACGCTGCCTGTGATCGAACGATCAACGGAGCGGACTCACATATAGAGCCCGCCGTTGATGTTGAGGACATGGCCGGTGATGTAGCCGGCTTCCTCGGAGGCGAGGAAGACGACCCCGGCGGCCACATCCGCGCCCGTCCCCATGCGTTGAAGGGGAATGAGGGCGAGCATCTGTTGGCGCACCTCATCGCTCAAGGCGCGCGTCATGGCCGTGTCAATGAATCCGGGAGCGATCGCGTTGACCGTGATGTTACGCGAGGCGACCTCACGGGCGAGCGCTTTGGTGAACCCGATGATGCCCGCCTTCGCGGCCGCATAATTGGTGACGCCCACGTTGCCCATCTGGCCCATGACCGATGTGATGTTGATGATCCGGCCATAGCGCGCCCGCAGCATCGCCGGGAGCACGGCCTGACAGCAGAGGAAGACGCTCGTCAGATTCGTCTGCAAAACGAGGTCCCAATCCTCGCGCTTCATCCGCAGCAGCAGAGCGTCGCGCGTGATGCCCGCATTGTTGACCAGGATGTCAATCCGCTGCCATTCGGCGAGCACGCGCGCGACGGCCGCCTTCACCTGCTCGACCTCGGTCACGTCCGTGGGAAGGGCCAGCGCGCGCCGTCCGCGATGGCGGATCTCCTCGGCCACCGCCTCCAGCTTCTCGCGCGTGCGCGCCAGCAGCGCGACATCAGCCCCATGCTCGGCCAACGCGAGCGCGCAGTCCCGGCCGATGCCTCGCGAGGCTCCCGTGACAATGGCGACGCGTCCATCCAAGCGAATCACGCGCGTAGCTCCTTGAGTGTTTCCTCCAGCGATACCGGATCTTCGACGGCCAAGGTTCGGGCGGAACGATCAATCGCCCGAATGAGACCGGAGAGCACGCGTCCCGGTCCGACCTCGATGAACGTCGTCACGCCCTCGGCCAGGAGGCGTCGGACCGATTCCTCCCATCGCACCGGGCGCGAGACCTGCCGGCGCAGGCCATCGCGAGCGGCTTCTCCCGAGGTGATCAGCGCCGCATCCACGTTGTTCACCAACGGAATGGTCAAATCGGCGAACGCCACGCGGGCCAAGTCCTCGGCCAATCGCTCCTCAGCCGGTCGCATCAGGGCGCAATGAAACGGAGCGCTCACCGGGAGCAAAATCACGCGGCGAGCCCCGCGCTCGCGCGCGAGCGCGACGGCCCGCTCGACAGCCGCCGTGTGCCCGGCGATCACGATTTGCTGCGGCGAGTTGAAATTGGCCGGCGCGCAGACCTGGCCTTGAGCGGCTTCGCGACAGACGAGCTCGACGATCTCGGCCGAAACTCCCAGGATCGCGGCCATCGCCCCCTCTCCCAGAGGGACGGCCTCTTGCATGTACTGACCGCGGCGACGCACGAGCACGACAGCCTCCTCAAAGGCGAGCGATCCCGCCGCACAGAGCGCCGTATATTCACCCAAGCTGTGCCCGGCCACGAAGTCCGGGCGCACTCCTGCTTGCTCCAGGACCCGATAACAGGCGAACGAGACCGTCAGGATCGCCGGTTGCGTGTTCTCCGTTCGCTTCAGCGCTTCCTCATCGCCTTCGAAGCAGAGCCGGCTGAGTGGGAATCCGAGCGCCGCATCCGCGCGCTCGAAGACCTCCCGCGCGATCGGATAGGCCTCGGCCATCTGACGACCCATCCCCCGATATTGCGACCCCTGACCGGGGAAGACGCATGCGATCCGACTCATCCGATCCCTCTCACCATCGAAGAATAGCGGCGCCGAAGGTGACGCCCGCTCCGAAGCTCGCCATCATGAGCAGATCACCCGGCTTCACTCGACCCGAGCGCACGCACTCATCCAGCGCGATGGGAATGGAAGCCGAGGAGGTGTTCCCCACACGGTGAATGTTCGAATAGACCTTCTCCGGGGGAAGCCCCAGGCGCTCGGCCACAGCTTCCGTGATGCGTTGGTTCGCCTGGTGGGGGATGAAGAGATCAATGTCGCTCGGAGACATGCGCAGGTCATCGAGCACCTGGCGCGAGATCTCCTCCATGCTCCGCACAGCGACCTTGAACAGTTCGTTCCCGCGCATCTTGATATAGTGAAGACGGTTGGTCACGGTCTCGATCGAAGCGGGATAGCGGGTTCCTCCACCGGGCGTGTAGAGATAATCCACGTAATCCCCATCGCTTTGAATCCGCGCCGCCAGCAGCCCGCGCCCATCTTCGACCGGTTGGATGATGGCGGCTCCTGCCCCGTCGCCGAAGATGACGCAGGTCGAGCGATCCGTGTAGTCCACATATCGCGTGAGCAATTCCGCGCCGATGAGGAGGATGGTGCGCGCCCGCCCGGCCTTGATCATCCCTTCGGCGAGCGTCAATCCGTAGATGAAACCCGAGCACGCAGCAGCCATGTCGAAGGCGGCCGCGCGCTTCGCTCCCAGAAGCGACTGGATGATGCAGGCCGTCGCCGGAAGCGCCATGTCCGGGCAGACCGTCGCGCAGATGATGACATCCAAGTCCTTCGCCTCCACGCTCGCCATCTCCAGAGCTTGTCGCGCGGCGCGCGCCGCCAGCGTCGAGGTGTATTCGTCAGGACGCGCTTTGCGCCGCTCCTTGATCCCCGTGCGCGTGGAGATCCATTCGTCAGAGGTGTCCACCATCTTCTCCAGATCAGCATTCGTGATGACTTCCTCCGGGAGAGCATGCCCGGTTCCCGTAATTCCCACACTCACCATCCTCATGATCCCCTCCCTCGAGCGAAACCCCACGAAGCGTATGCGCCTCGGGAAACCTCTTCACTGGGTCTCAATGCGCTCACGGACCTCTTCCTCTTGAATCCTGAGGATCTCCTGCTCGATTTGAGCCGGGGCGCGGCGCTCGACCAGCTCCGCAGCGATGCGAATGGCGTTTTTGATCGCGCGGCCGTCGGAACGTCCGTGGCAGATCAAGCAGACATGCCGGACGCCCAACAGCGGTGCGCCTCCTGACTCGAAGTAATCGAAGCGCCGTCGGAAGCGATCGAAGGCCGGACGCACCAACCACGCGCCCAATCGCGTCCGCAGCGTGCGCCCCAACTCCTGCCGCAGGCCCGCGCGCAGCAGATCGAACACCCCTTCGCTCGTCTTCAAGATGACGTTGCCCGTGAACCCGTCGCAGACGATAACATCCACATCCCCCATGTAGATCTTCTGCCCCTCGACGTTCCCGACAAAATGCAAGCCCGAGCGCTCCAAACGCTTATAGGCCTCGCGCGTCAGCTCGTTCCCCTTGGCCTCTTCCTCGCCGATGGAGACCAGTCCGATTCGAGGCGAAGCGATCCCGAGGATCAAGCGCGCGTAGATATCGCCCATGATGGCGAATTGCACCAGATGCACGGGGCGACATTCGGCATTGGCCCCGACGTCAATCAAGACCGCCTTGCCTCCGGTGAACGTGGGCAGGACCGCAGCCAGCGCCGGACGATCAATCGGCCCGAGCGTCTTCAAGATCATCTTCGCCGCCGCCATGATCGCCCCCGTGTTGCCCGCGCTCACAAACGCGTGTCCCTGTCCTTCTTGAACCAGTCGCAGGCCAACGTGAATTGTCGAGTCGCGCTTTCGGCGAAGAGCTTGGGCCACCGGTTCGTCCGGGGCGATGGCTTCCGGAGCGTGGACGATCTCCAAGCGCGCCTGGCTCGTGTCCCCGAAGCGTCGCACGTGCTCGCGCAACTCCGCCTCGGGCCCCACGAGCGTGATGGCGATGCCCAATTCGCGCGCGGCGCGCAGGGCACCCTCCACTTCCGGCAGGGGCGCTCGATCGCTCCCCATTGCGTCGAGCACGACGCGCAGCATATCCGGCTACTCTTTCACGGGGATGACCTCGCGCCCGTTATAGTATCCGCAACGGGGGCAGACACGATGTGGCAGCACCGGCTCCCGGCACTGCGAGCAGGTGGTGAGATTCGGGGGCGTCAGCGCATCGTGGGCCCGCCGTTTCCCCCGACGCGATTTCGAGTGACGACGCTTGGGATTCGGCATCGCGACACAACCTCCTCATCGCGCTGTGCGCTCTGGGCGCGCACGCCACGTCACACCCCTTCCATCCGCCGCTTCAGGTCCCACAGGGCGGCCCAACGCGCGTCCCACTCCTGCGACGCACAGCGGCACGCTTCGTGATTCAAATCCGCTCCACAGTGCGGGCACAGTCCGCGACAATCCTCCCGACATAAGAGTCGGAAGGGAAGCGCCAGGCGAATCTGCTCCCGCACGAGCGCATCAATATCAATCCGCTCCCCTTGGTAGAATCCGAACCTGAGGTCGCGTTCGGTCAGCTCGACCTCCTCCTCCGGCTTCAGGACCTCGATCGGAGCATAGAAGACGTCGAAGTCCGGACGCACAGGGAGTCGAAACGCACTCAAGCACCGATCGCATCGGACCTCGATCTCCGTCTCGATCCGCCCTTCGATGCGGATCTCCATGCCCAGTCGCTGCAGTCGAAAGCGCACACGCGGTGGGGCGCACAGCACGATCTCCGCATCCTCCAGGTCGAGCTCCCCGACCGCATATTCATGCTCGACGCAGAGTTCATCTTGTTCCAGTTGCGCGAGATCTACGTACATGTGCGAAAGCCCCGAATTATACTCGACCGCTGCCTCATGTCAACCGACGGCGTCCCATGGCTTGTGACCGCTCCGGCGACGGCCTTTAGGTTATCAGAAAAGCCCGAGAAGTTCAACGGGTGAGGACGGATGTCTTGACCAAGACGCGGACTCCCCGTATCATTGCTCCCCGATGCGCGTGGTGATCAAGTCGGGGCTCATCGTAGATCCCTCGCAGCATTTGGAGATGAACGGAGACCTCCTCGTGGAGGATGGGATCATTCGAGAGATCGCCCCGGAGATCTCAATCGCCGATGCCGACGTCTTCGATGCGCGTGGATGCATTGTCGCCCCCGGATTCATCGATCTCCATGTTCACTTGCGCGAGCCCGGTCGGGAAGACGTGGAGACCATCGAGACGGGCGCACAGGCGGCGGCCGCGGGCGGATTCACGGCGGTTTGCGCCATGCCCAATACTCAGCCCGTCAACGACAATCGTGCCGTGACGCGCTTCATCGTGGAACGTGCTCGCGAGGTCGGCGCCGCGCGCGTCTACCCCATCGGGGCGATCACCCGAGGGCTCCAGGGAGAAACACTGGCCGAGATCGGCGAGATGCGAGAGGCCGGCATCATCGCCATCAGCGACGATGGGCAGCCCGTCATGAACGCTCAGGTCATGCGCCGCGCCATGGAATACGCGCGGCAATTGGAGATCCCTGTCATTGATCATTGCGAGGATAAGAATCTCTCGGCCGGAGGGGTCATGAACGAAGGCCTGTGGTCCCTGAGGTTGGGGTTGAAGGGCATGCCCGCCGCCGCTGAGGAAGTGCACGTCGCGCGGGACATCATCTTGGCCGAACTCACCGGCGCTCACGTGCACTTGGCCCATCTGAGCACCGCCTTCTCCATCGAGCTCGTGCGCCAGGCCAAGCGGCGCGGCGTGCGGGTCACCTGCGAGGTCACCCCTCACCATTTCACGCTCACCGAAGAGGCCGTCCGCGATTATGACACGCATGCCAAGATGAATCCCCCGCTGCGGACGGAGCGCGATCTTCAGGCGATCCGCGAAGCCCTCGCCGATGGAACCATTGACGCCATCGCCACAGACCACGCTCCCCACCATCCCGATGAGAAGGCGCTCGAATTCGATCGCGCCCCTTTCGGCATCGTCGGTTTGGAGACGGCCGTCAGCCTCGCCCTGGACCGCCTCGTGCATGCGGGCGTGATCGGCTGGATGCGCTTGGTCGAGTTGTTCTCGACTAATCCGGCCCGCATCGCTCGTCTTCCCGGGGGGACCTTGAAGCCGGGTGTGGTCGCCGATATCACCATTCTGGATCCGATGCGCCCGTTCCTCGTCCGAGCCGAACGGTTCCGCTCCAAGGGCCGAAATACCCCATTTGAGGGATGGCAGCTCACCGGAGCCGTGCGCGCGACCCTGGTCGCTGGCCGCTTCGTCTATCGCGCAGATGCTCCATGAGCCGTTCATCCCCTCAGCGCCTTCGCTTCAACAGGCGCCGGAGCCGAAGTCGCGCCTTGTGAAGCTGTGATTTCGTCGTCCCCACAGTGACTCCTAACATCCGCGCGATTTCTTCATGCCCGTAACCCTCAAGATCGTGGAGCACCAGGATCGTGCGATAGCCGATGGGCAGTGCCATCAGTGCTCTCTCCAACGCGATCCGATCCACGATCCGGGACATCCCGTCGTCAGTTCGATGCGCCTCCAAGAGGACCTTCAGCTCCGCGTCATCCATCGGCTCATAGTTCGGCCGCCGCCTTCGAAGATGCATCAGAACCAAGTTCACCGTCAGCCGATGAAGCCATGTCGTGAAGGCCGAATCCCCTCGAAAGCTCGAGATCTTTCGGTAGAGGTGCAGGAAGACCTCCTGCGTCAGATCCTCTGCATCCGCCACGTTCCCAACGAGCCGCAGACATAAGGAGTAGACCCGTCGGTGATACGTCCGGTAAAGTCGCTCGAACGCGTCCATCTGCCCCTGAGCCGAAGCCCGGGCCAGCTCCAAATCCGATACGAGGTGAGCCGCTGCTGTCGCCATATCCCTTCGCCCTCCTGTGGTGTGGTGCGAAAGTGGGGACCCCGCGGGGGGTCCCCGGAGGAGGTCTATGAAGAAGCTTCTGGCTTTTTCAAACCCAGCATGGAGCGCCTCAAGGCATCGGACACTGCCCGGATCCTAAAAGCGCTGCCAGTGCCAATAACGCCAAAATGAGCGTTGCCAAATCGAGCTGTCCATTTTGGATCCTCATGGTCTCTTCCTCCTTTCATGGAATTTCAGAAGCCCGTTGGGCTCCTCATTGCGTCACCCCTGGGATTGAGCACGAACCGCCTCCCAGGAGCTGCAAAGCAGCGAGCAACGCCAGAAGCAGCGTCGCCAGATCGAGCTGTCCATTCTCTCGTCGCATACTCCCCCTCCTTGTTTTATTTTTGAAACACGCCTTTAGTATAGCATAGTTTTTCAGAAAGTCAATAGGAAAAAATTAACTCAACATTTGTAAACTAAAATTAACTAGCCCACCTCAGATGGGGCATTTTAGCTCCACATCTTGACAGTGAGAGACGCAGATTATATAATTCCAACCGAATCAAGTTTGGGCGAAATGAAACTTTGACGCAGGAGGTGGATATGGCAGTGAATATCCGTCCTTTGCATGATCGCGTGGTTGTGAAGCGGCTGGAAGAGGAGGAGCAAGTTCGTGGAGGGATCATCATCCCGGACACGGCGAAGGAGAAGCCCCAGCAGGGGGAAGTCGTCGCCGTGGGGAACGGGAAGATCCTCGAGAATGGCACGAAGATCCCTCTTGACGTGAAGGTCGGGGATCGCGTGCTGTTCGGCAAGTATGCGGGCACGGAGGTCCGAATTGATGATGAGGAATACCTGATCATGCGCGAGGATGAGATCCTCGCGGTGATCGAGACGGCCTCGAAGGCCAAGTCGGCCAGCAAGTGAAAATTCCTATGGAGGAGGTGAATGGGGTATGGCAGCGAAGATGATCGTCACTGGCGAAGAGTCGCGACAGGCCATTCTCCGTGGGGTCAATAAACTGGCGGATGCCGTGAAGGTGACGCTTGGCCCGAAGGGTCGCAATGTCGTCTTGGAGAAGAAGTTCGGATCTCCGGTCATCACCAAGGATGGGGTGACCGTGGCCAAGGAGATCGAGTTGGAGGACAAGCTGGAGAACATGGGGGCGCAGATGGTGCGGGAGGTCGCGTCGAAGACGTCGGATGTGGCAGGGGATGGAACGACGACGGCGACGCTTCTGGCGCAGGCGATCTTCCGCGAGGGCGTGAAGATGGTGGCGGCGGGAGCGAATCCGATGGCGCTCAAGCGCGGGATTGACAAGGCGGTCGAGCGGGTCGTGGAGGAGATCAAGCGGATGGCTAAACCCGTCAAGGGGGACATGATCGCTCATGTTGGGACGATCTCGGCCAACGGCGATACGATGATCGGGAACTTGATCGCCGAGGCGATGAAGAAGGTCGGCAAGGATGGGGTCATCACGGTCGAGGAGTCCAAGACGATGCAGACAGAGCTGGAGGTTGTCGAGGGGATGCAGTTCGACCGGGGATACTTGTCGCCGTATTTCGTGACGGATCCGGAGCGGATGGAGTGCGTGCTGGAGGACGCGTACATTCTCATCCATGAGAAGAAGATCAGTTCGATGAAGGACTTGCTCCCACTGCTGGAGCAGATCGCCAAAAGCGGCAAGCCCTTGCTGATCATCGCCGAGGATGTCGAAGGCGAGGCGCTGGCGACGCTGGTGGTGAACAAGCTGCGCGGGACGTTGCAGGTCTGCGCGGTGAAGGCGCCCGGATTCGGCGATCGGCGCAAGGCGATGCTCCAGGACATTGCGATCCTGACCGGGGGCAAGGCGATCACCGAGGACCTCGGCATCAAGTTGGAGAACGTTCGCTTGGAGGATCTCGGTCGGGCCAAGAAGATTGTCGTGGACAAGGACAACACGACTATTGTCGAGGGGGCGGGCAAGCCCTCGGAGATCGAGGCGCGCGTCCGTCAGATTCGGGCTCAGATTGAGGAGACGACCTCCGACTACGATCGGGAGAAGCTGCAGGAGCGCTTGGCCAAGCTCGTGGGCGGCGTGGCCGTCATCAAGGTCGGGGCGGCGACCGAGACCGAGCTGAAGGAGAAGAAGGCGCGGGTTGAGGACGCCATGCATGCGACGAAGGCGGCTGTGGAGGAGGGGATCGTCCCGGGTGGCGGCGTGGCGTACATTCGCGCTCTGCGGGCTTTGGAGAACTTCAAGCTCGACGATCCGGATGAGAACGCGGGCGTGAATATCCTGCGCCGAGCGTTGGAGGAGCCGCTGCGCTGGATCGCGCAGAACGCGGGATGGGAGGGATCCATCGTCGTCGAGCGGGTGAAGGCGGCCAAGGACGAGAACTTCGGGTTCAACGCTCAGACGGAGCAGTTCGAGGACCTGGTGAAGGCGGGGGTCATTGATCCGGCGATGGTCTCTCGCATCGCGCTGCAGAATGCCGCCTCGATCGCGGGGTTGCTCCTGACGACTGAAGCGCTCGTCTCCGAAATCCCGGAGAAGAAGAAGGAGAAAGCTCCGACCCCGGCCGAGATGGAGTACTGAGGACGCAGGGGTGAGGCTCCTCGGGCGGGCATCGCGCGAGGGGCCTCCCTTGTTATTTCAATCGGATCCGCGCATCCACCGCTTTGCTTCCTCCCGGAAGCGGAGAGGTCATAAAGGGGTTCACGTCCAGTTCAGCGATCTCTGGGAAATCCCCCGCCAATTGTGATAGGCGCATCAGAGCCTCCTCGAGGACGGCGAAGTCCACAGGGGGCTCTCCGCGCGTTCCCTTCAAAATGGGGAAGCCGCGGATCGAGCGGATCATCTCGTGGGCGTCGCGGTCGGTGATCGGCCAGATGCGGAAGACGACATCGGCCAGGGATTCCACGTAGATGCCGCCCGTGCCGAACATGATCAGGGGACCGAACTGCGGATCCTGCACGATGCCCAGAATGACCTCGCGCCCGCCGCGGATCATCTCTTGGACGAGCACGCCCTGGAATGTCTCGCTCAATCCGTGACGTTCGACCCGCTCCAGGAGCGTTTGGAAACTGCGGATGAGCTCCTCGTCGGTGCGCACGTCCACGATGACGCCGCCGATCTCCGACTTATGTGTGAGCGCGTGCGCGAGGACCTTCAGAACGACCGGGTATCCGATTTCGTGAGCGGCGGCGAGGGCGTCCTTCAAAGTGCGGGCGAAGCTGAAGCGGCAGACGGGCAAGCCGTAGGCATCGAGGACGGTCAAGGCTTCGGCGGAGTTCAGCTCCCTTCGCCCTTCGTGGCGAACGGTCGCGATGATACGCTCGACGATCTCCCGCTCGACCTCAAAGGTGCGGACGGTCCCTTCTTCTCGGTCTCGGCGCTCGCGATAGGCGACCAGGGCCGAGAGGGCGCGGGCCGCCGATTCGGGGAACTGGTAGATCGGAAATGTGCGGTGAGGGCGCTGGTGCATCTCTCGGAAGAATTCTTCTGGGGCCATGAAGACGCCGAGCACGGGCTTCTCCTGCCGACTCGCCACTTCGGCGATCGCTTCCGCGATGTCGTGGGGGTTCACCATGATCGGCGGAACGAAGATAACGATCGCCGCGTCCACGTTCTCGTCCGAGAGGAGGAGGTCTAGGGCGAAGCGGTAGGTCGCGGCATCGGCGCTCGCGATGAGGTCAACGGGGTTCTCCAGGGCGCACTCCTCGGGCAATCGCAGGCGCAGCTGGGCGCGCGTGCGAGGCGACAGCTCAGCGATCTTCAGGCCGAAGTTCACGCAGGCATCGGTCGCCATGATGGCGGGACCTCCGGCATTGGTGAGGATCGCCACGCGGTTCCCTTGCGGGATCGGACAGTAGACGAAGGCCATCGCCAGATCGAACAGGTCCTCGATCGAAAGCGCCCGCAAGACCCCGCATTGTTGGAGCAGCGCCTCGGTCGCGAGATCGAGCCCAGCGAGGGCTCCCGTGTGGGAGGATGCCGCGCGCGCACCGGCGGCCGTGCGTCCGGCTTTCACGGCGATGATGGGCTTCTTCTTGGTCACGCGTCGCGCCAGTTGGGTGAACTTCCGTGGATTCCCGAAAGACTCCAGGTACATGAGGATGACGCCCGTGTGGGGGTCCTCTTCCCAATACTCGAGCAGATCGTTGCCGGAGACGTCAGCCTTATTCCCCATGGAGACGAACATTGAGAATCCGAGGCCGAGGCGCTCCGCCATATTCAGGATCGCGGCTCCGAGGGCACCCGATTGAGAGGTGAATCCGATGCGCCCCGGCAACGGTCGTGTCGGCGCGAACGTGGCGTTCAGCCGCACGGTAGGATCCGTATTGATGATGCCCATACAGTTGGGGCCGATCAGGCGCATGCCGTACTGTCGAACCTTCTCCAGGAGCCGCTGCTCGCGCTCAAGTCCTATCGGTCCCGTCTCCTTGAAGCCGGCGGTGATGATGACCAGGCCGCGTACGCCCTTCCGTCCGCACTCGTCCACGACTCGAAGGACCTCCTCCTTCGGGACGACGATGATCGCCAAGTCCACCGGATCCGGGATGTCCAGGACGCTCGGAAAGCACTTGATCGAGTGGATGACCTCCGCGTGCGGGTTCACCGGGAAGACTTTTCCGTGGAACTCGTACTCGACGATGTTGTGGAGGATCTCCCATCCGATGGAACCCTTCTTTCGGGAGGCTCCGATGACGGCGATGGAGCGCGGCTTGAAGATATAATCGAGCGGATGTCGTGCGTCGGTCATAGTTCGGGGATAATCGTATCCGAGGAAGCGGGACGTCGGCAAGCGGGGATATTGCGGGTACTTCGGGGCATTGATACAATTCCCCGTGTCATGGAGGGCTGGGGCGCACAGGATATTGGTGGTTCCGTGTGCGTGGGAACGATTCGGCCGGACGGCGCTGACGCCAGCAGCTCCCATTCCTCAGCAGGTCATCGGCCCGGAGATCCTGGGCATCGGCTTGGTCTCGCATCCTGGGCCGAGATGCTGAGCGGGACGGTTTCCTGGGAGGTGCGGTAAGGATGCGGATTCGCTGTGTCGAGCTGCGAGAGCTCCGCATGTCGCTTCGCGCTCCGTTTGAGACGAGCTTCGGTCGCACCGGCGAGCGGCGCATTGTGCTCGTGCGCGTCTTCGACGGAGAGGGAGGAGAAGGGTGGGGCGAGTGCACGGCTCCCGAGGAGCCGTTTTACAATCACGAGTTCGTAGACGCGGCGTGGCTCGTGATGCGGGACTTTCTCATCCCCATGTTGCTGGGACGTGAGCTCGGGGCGGCGAGCGACGTCCCCGGGCTCTTTCGTCCGGTTCGTGGCCACGGCATGGCCAAGGCGGCGTTGGAGGCGGCGTGTTGGGATCTGCAGGCGCGCCGGGAGGGGAAGCCGTTGTGGCACCTCCTCGGCGGCACGCGTTTGGAGATCGAGTGCGGCGTTTCCATCGGGATCCAGCCCTCCCTCCTGGACTTGGTGAAGAAGGTGGAGCAGGAGCTGACGGCCGGCTATCGGCGGATCAAGGTGAAGATCAAGCCGGGCCTGGAACGGGAGATCATCGGCGCCGTGCGCTCAGCTTTTCCTGATGTCCCCCTCATGGCCGATGCGAATGCGGCCTATACCCTCGAAGACGCGGATGTGCTGCGCTCGTTAGATGAGTTCAGCCTGATGATGCTCGAACAACCACTCGCCTACGATGACCTTCTCGATCACGCGGAGTTGCAACGGCAGATGCGCACGCCGATCTGCCTGGATGAATCCATCGCGAGCGCGGAGCACGCGCGGAAAGCTCTGGCGGTCGGCGCCTGTCGGATCATCAACATCAAACTCGGGCGCGTCGGAGGGTATGTCGAAGCCCGGCGCATCCATGATTTGAGCCTGGCGCGTGGTGTGCCGGTGTGGTGCGGGGGGATGCTGGAATCAGGCATCGGGCGAGCGCATAACATCGCGCTCTCGACTTTGGAGGGGTTCTCTCTGCCGGGCGACGTCTCAGCGAGCCGGCGCTATTGGGAGCAGGACATCATCGAGCCGGAGGTCGAAGTCACGCCGCAGGGGACGATCCGGGTTCCGATGGGAGTGGGGATCGGCTTCGCCGTGAACGAACGGCTCATCGAGCGCAGGACTGTGCGTCGGGAGGTGATCGCGGCGTGATAAGCGGGAGGGTGAAGTGCCGATTGGTTCTGGATCTCCTCCTCATACTGTGGATGGTTTCCTGGCACGAAGTGATCTGGAGGTGCCCCTCCGAGGGACTGTTTCTGATAACGGGCCGCGCGGCGAGCATGGGCGAATGTGGTGGAAGGTCCCTCTCGATCTCGACTTTCGGTGATCGGCGTGGGGATGGCGCGACGTGGTGTGTTTCGAAGCGATGACCGAGAGAAGGTGTGGACGCCCGTGGGCCGAGGATTACTTCCAGTCGTTGGGATCGCCCCCTACGTATCCGTGTGGTGTCGGCTGGCCTTGATGCTGATCGTTCCGGAAGGGGGGGCCGCGACGGCCGTTGATCTGAACAAGTTCGAATTGCTCCATCGCATCTTTTCTTCGAGCAAGCGACTGAATGGTGTGGCGGGGAGGCGCATCTCGGCTTCTGAGGGAGGGCATGCGGACACGGCGTGAGATCTCAGCCGGCGGGGTCGTCTACCGATGGGCGGGGGCGCGCCCCGAAGTCATTCTGATCGCGCGAGAGAAGGGGAACGTCTGGGGGGTGCCGAAGGGCTTGGTGGAACCCGGTGAAAGAGCGCGCGAGACGGCCCTGCGCGAGGTGCGCGAGGAGACGGGTGTGCGGGCAGAGATCGTCGGTAAGGTCGGGCAGGTCAATTACTGGTATGTCGGTCGAGAGGGAGAGGAACCCGTGCGGATTTTCAAGACGGTCCACTTCTACCTCATGCGGTATCTTGAGGGGGATGTGCGACAGCATGATTGGGAGGTCGAGGACGCTCGGTGGTTCCCTCTGGCGGAGGCCATACAGCGAGCGACCTATAAAGGCGAGCGCGAAATTTTGGAGAAGGCAGGGCGCATGCTCGCGGAAGAAGCGCGCGCTTCCGCGCGATCGAAGGGGCGAGGCCGGAAATCAGGAGGAACGTGATGGCGGAACCGGTTATTGTCGTCGAGCGCGTCACTCACCGATACGGGGAGCGCATCGCGCTGCGCGAGGTGACCTTCGAGGTCAAGGCGGGGGAGATCTTCGCCTTGCTCGGGCCAAATGGCGGAGGGAAGACGACGCTCTTCCGAATCCTGGCGACGGCGCTGATCCCCACTTCGGGAGAGGTTCGCATCTTGGGACATGACGTGCGAACGCATCCGGAACGCGTCCGCTGGCATGTGGGCGTCGTCTTCCAATCCCCGAGCGTGGATGGGAAGCTCACGGTGTGGGAGAATCTGCGCCATCAGGGCCATCTCTATGGGCTCTGGGGGCAGGGCTTGAAGCGGCGAATCGAAACGCTGCTGGAGCGTTTTGATCTCAGCGATCGCGCCGAGGAACCGGTGGAGCGACTCTCGGGCGGGTTGCGACGTCGCGTGGAGATCGCCAAGGCCTTATTGCATGAGCCCTCGCTCTTGGTGCTGGACGAGCCGACGGCGGGGCTGGATGCGCGCGCGCGCTTGGACCTTTGGGCCTATCTCCAAGCCCTTCGAGAACGAAGGCCGCTCACCATCGTCTTCACCACGCATCACCTGGATGAGGGGGAGTCCTGCGATCGCGTGGCCATTCTGGATCGGGGGCGGTTGGTCGCGCTCGATGCTCCAGGGGCGTTGAAGGCCGAAATCGGCGGAGATGTGATCTTCGTCGAGAGTCGCGAGCCCGAATCTCTGCGCGCGGAGATTCGGGCGCGTTGGGGGATCGAGGCGACGCTCGTGGATGGCACGCTCTGCCTTCGGCATGAACGGGGGCACGAGTTCCTCACCCGGTTGGTCGAGGCGTTCCCGGGCCGCATCATCTCCCTCACGGTGCGACGACCCACGCTGGAGGACGTCTTCATCCACCGAACGGGCCGTCGCTTCGAGGACGATGTTCCTCCACAGTGAAGGGGGGGCGCTCCCACCGCCCGAATGGGTGAGCGGCCCCTGGCGCGTCTGCGCTTCGCTCTGAGAGCGGCGCGGGCGATCTCCCAAAAGGAGGCGAGGGGAATCGAGCGGTTCACTCCCTATCGTCGAAGGCCGGGGGGAGCAGCGGCTTCATCATGAGCAGGGCATCTTCTCCGTTGGTATAGTATCGCGGGAGGTGTTGCGTGACGGTGTACCCCAATTTTTGGTAGAGCGCTTGAGCGGCGTGATTGTCCACCCGAACTTCCAATCGGGCGATCGTCGCTCCATGTTCGGAGAACGCCTCCTCCAGAGCATCCATGAGCAGGCGTCCGAAGCCACGTCGCCGCCACTGCGGGTCCACGCCGAGTGCGATCACATGGCCGACGCCGCCCGGCTCCATGCTCCCGATGACGAAGCCGACCATTCGTCCATCAGGGAGTTCGATCTTTCGCGCAATGACCAAAGGGTTCGTCAACAGGTACCGCAGCGTGTCTCGATCGTACGTCTCGCCGTCAGCGAAACAGCGCTGATCCAGCTCCCAACACGCTTGGAGGTCTCGAACCGTCATCGGTCGGATGGAGACTTCGCACACCATCGCGCTTCCTCCTTCCGCACTCCCATCTCACGCGGAGAATCATAGGCTTCGGATCGAGTTGGAGCAAGGGCTACCGAATGAACATGGCGTCGCCGTAGCTGTAGAAGCGGTATCGCCTGGCGACAGCATGCTCATAGGCGCGCAGGACGTTCTCTCGGCCGGCGAACGCGCACACGAGCATGAGCAGCGTGGAGCGCGGGAGATGGAAATTCGTCACCAGACCATCAATGGCCTTGAAGCGATAGCCCGGGTAGATGAACAGTTCCGTCCAACCGGTTCCCGCACGGACGAAGCCTTCCGCATCGGCGGCGGACTCCAGGGCCCGGACAGTTGTCGTCCCCACGGCAATGACCGGACGTCCATTCCGCCGCGCGTCGTTAATCGCCGCTGCCGTTTCTGGTGGAATGATGAACTCCTCACCGTCCATGCGGTGCTTCTCGACTTCTTCTGTACGAACGGGCTTGAAGGTCCCGTAGCCCACGTGAAGCGTGAGTTCGACGATGTGAACACCGCGCTCTCGGAGCGCGGCGAAGATGCGCTCGGTGAAGTGAAAGCCCGCCGTTGGGGCGGCCACCGATCCGCGATGTTTCGCATAGATGGTTTGGTAGCGGAGCGCATCGCGCGCGAATGACGCCGGGTCCGATCGTTTGATGTACGGCGGCAACGGCGCCACGCCGATGCGATCAATGTGGGCATCCAGGTCCTCCTCCGGACAAAGGAATTCTATGAGGTGCTTCCCCTCCGCTTCGGCGGCGAGGATGCGCGCCTCCAATCGCCCTTCGTCGAAGACCAGCTCTGTTCCCGGTCGCGCGATGCGTCCTGGTTTGACCAAGGCTTCCCAGCGCGTTCCCTGGCGCCGCCGCAGCAGCAGGACCTCGACGCGGCCCGTGAACCCCTTCCGTCTCCCGAAAAGGCGCGCCGGGAAGACGCGCGTGTTGTTGAGGACCAGCACGCTCCCCGGCGCGACCTCTTCTGGGAACTCGTAGAAATATCGGTCCCAGTACGCCCCTGTCCGCCGATCCAGGACGAGCAAGCGCGAATGATCGCGCTCCGGCAGCGGCTCTTGCGCGATCAGCTCCTCGGGCAGATGGTAGTCGAAATCCGACACCCGCATCTCACACCTTTCGGCCGATGGCCAGAGTCGCCTTGATGGAGAAATCGAACTCGGCTCGGCGGCGCTCGCGCTCGATGATCCGGCGCATCTGGCGTCGAACGCGCTCGCGCGTCGCCTCGTCGGGCAGAAAGGCCAGCCACTGCGGGAGGAAATAGTCCTCGATCAACGGCGATTCGAGGAAATCTGCCGCCGTCTCAAACACGAACTCCGCACGTTCCACGAAGCAGTGGGGGTATTGAAGGCCATGGCGAGCGAAGATCTCCTGCACCTCCGTCACGGTCGGCCACCGGATGCTGAGCGCTTCGACCTGCGGCGAGTATGCGTCGAGCCCACAACGATGCAGCGCCTCCCAAAGGATCGAATAGCACTCGTCGAAGCTGCCGCGCGTGAGCAGCTTCAGGGCGACCGTCGCCTGATATTCGGCGACGCGCGCCATCTCGGCCACGATCGGAGCGATGTGCGAGGGGGGCAGCAGCGTCGCATCGCCGATGACCAGTCCATAGGCCTCTGCTTCGAGTCCCAGGTCGGTCGGATCTTTCTCCAGGAAAGTGAGGTTCGGCAGCCGTTTGATCGCCGCCTTCGAGCGCGCGATCTGGACCATGACGGCATTCCGCTCCGTCGCGACGACCTCCCCCCGCATGCCGATCCGGGCGGCCAGGTCGAGCGCGAGGCCTCCGGTCCCACTGTTGACCTCCAGGATCGTCCCCCGCTTCGGGAGGGGAACGTGCTTCTCCACCATCTGATCGAACGGCTCGCGCCAGATCGGAACGATATAGAGATCGTACCGATACGCGAGTTCCCGCAATGATCGGCCCATCACCGTGTGCCTTGTATCCGAACCGGGAAGAGAAGGTTCAGATCAAACGACCGTAGGAGAAGACCAGACGCAGTCCCAGCTTGCGCACGTGCTCCTGCACTTCCGGACGCGCTCGCCGACAGAAGCAGACCGGAAAGATCTCGCCGATGAGATGCTTCCGCGCCCGCTCCACGAGCTTCGCGAACCGATCCACTTCACGGATCGTGAGATTGTACTTGGCCTCGCCCACGATCCAGATCACGCGCCCCGGGCGCGCAGGGTCTGTGGCGCGCCCGAAAACATTGATCTCTTCCAGACGATCGTTCCACCGCTGGAACGTGCGCTCCAGTGGTCCCACCTCCCATCCGAATTCTCGCTTCAGGACATCGTGAAGCACAATATAAGCGAGATCTTCCAAATCCGCGCCGAGCGTCTCGCTCAATCCGCCAACTTGCTTGGCCAGATGCCGCAGCTCCCGCTGTATGCGGGTCTGTTCTTCGGCCAGCGCCTTCATGGCTTCCCGTAGCTCCGCTTGCCCGCGTGCCAGTTGTGCCGTGAGTTCCTCCAATCGCCCCACGCGCTCCTCCGTTCGGGCCTGGGCTTCGGCCAGCTGCTTCACAAGTTCTTCGGTCCGAGCCTGGGCGTGAGCGAGCTGTGCCACAGTAGCTTCCAGCTGTGTCACGCGCTCCTCCGTTCGAGCTTGAGCTTCGGCCAGCTGCTTCACGAGTTCTTCGGTCCGAGCCTGGGCGTGAGCGAGCTGTGCCACAGTAGCTTCCAGCTGTGTCACGCGCTCCTCCGTTCGAGCTTGAGCTTCGGCCAGCTGCTTCACGAGTTCTTCGGTCCGAGCCTGGGCGTGAGCGAGCTGTGCCACAGTAGCTTCCAGCTGTGTCACGCGCTCCTCCGTTCGAGCTTGAGCTTCGGCCAGCTGCTTCACAAGTTCTTCGGTCCGAGCCTGGGCGTGAGCGAGCTGTGCCACGGTAGCTTCCAGCTGTGTCACGCGCTCCTCCGTTCGAGCTTGAGCTTCGGCCAGCTGCTTCACAAGTTCTTCGGTCCGAGCTTGGGTGTGAGCGAGTTGCGCCACAGTAGCTTCCAGTTGTGTCACGCGCTCCTCCGTTCGAGCTTGAGCTTCGGCCAGCTGCTTCACGAGCTCTTCGGTCCGAGCTTGGGTGTGAGCGAGTTGCGCCACAGTAGCTTCCAGCTGTGTCACGCGCTCCTCCGTTCGAGCTTGAGCTTCGGCCAGCTGCTTCACGAGCTCTTCGGTCCGAGCTTGGGTGTGAGCGAGTTGCGCCACGGTAGCTTCCAGCCGCTCCAGGCGCTCTTCCGCGCGGGCTTGAGCTTGCACAAGCTGCTCCACGATGGCTTCCAGTCGGGTCACCCGTTCTTCCGTTCGAGCCTGGGCTTGTGCGAGTTCCTCCACGATGGCCTCCAGTCGCGCCAGGCGCTCTTCCGTTCGAGCTTGAGCTTCGGCCAGCTGCTTCACGAGCTCTTCGGTCCGAGCCTGGGCGTGAGCGAGTTGCGCCACGGCAGCTTCCAACCGCTCTATCCGTTCTTCTGTTCGAAGCTGAGCTTCAGCCAGTTGCCCCACGCGTTCTCCCATCTGCGTCTGGGCTTCGATCAGTCGGGTGAGAGTCTCTCGCGTTCGCTCATGTCCTTCGAGAATCCGCTCCACGACTTCGTGGAGCGCGCGAAGGTGATCGGAGAGCGCTCGCGCTGTCTCTCGCGCGATGAGCTGCTCGATGGCTCCGATCAACATCTCGGCCGCCGTCCTTCCTACTGCCTCTTCCAGGCGCTTGTACAGCTCCTCGCGTTCCTCTGATCTCAGATTCTCCATTGGTCTCCCCCTCTCGGGAGGGATTGTATCACGGTGCGCTCCGGCTCGCCATGGCGCATGTGGATGGGGAAGGGGAGCCGGAGCTCACTCACTGAGCGCGTAGCCGCTCAGAATGAGCGCCGCGCCAATGGCGTTGTAGGCGAGGTGAGTGACGACGCAGGGGAGGAGCTGCCCGGTGTAGGCGCGGATCATCGTGATGACGAAGCTGAGCACGGTGACGGCGACCAGAATGAGTGTGCTCGCGCTGTATTGCGGATAATGCACGAGGGCGAACAAGAGGGTGACGAAGACGATGGCGCGAGCGCGTCCGAGGCGCATCTGGAGCGTGGGATAGAGCACGCCGCGATAGACCAATTCTTCCACCAACGGCGCTGTGCCCACGGCCAGGAGGGCGATGACTATGCGAACGGAGGGAGAGATTTGAAGCAACCGGTCAAAAGCCGTCTCGCGCGAGGGCAGAAACAGCGAGAGGGCGAAGATGAGCCCATAGAGGCCGCCGACCGTCAACAGGACGTGGCGCAGGCGAAACCGAGGGTGCCAACGCCATCCGAGCGTGTACAGAAAAGGCCGCCGCGCCCCTTGAGTGACGACCGCCCAACCGACCACGAGCGTCAGCAGATGGGCGAGGAAGAGCATCGAGACTTGAACGAGCGTTCCCTCCGGGCTGTGGAGAGGCTCGGGGTCTGTCGGCCCGTATCCTCGCGCCGCCGCCCAGAAGAAGACGCCGAGAGCCGGCAGGAGCGAGATCGCGAAGATGAAAAACATCCAGAGCCCGAATGCGGCCGCCAGTCCCCACGGTGGTCGTTCCGAAGCGGGCGACGTTTCGCACTGCCCGCAGATCGGGCAGAGGGCCTCGGTGCCTTCGGCCTGCGGCAGGGGCCGGCCGCAGAGCGCACAGATCTGTCGCGCCTCCGTCATGTTCGCGAAGGAAGCTCAATCTTAGTCGGAGAAAGCCTCGCGCATCAAGGAGAGGTCGCCGACGCTCCTTCAATCGCTCTACGATCTCTACGGATACGGCGTGCTCGCGCATCAAGGAGAGGTCGCCGACGCTCCCTCGGCGAGCGGTTGAGGATGGGCCTGCTCGATCTCCTGGATGCCGGGGGCGTGGTTCGATCCCGGGAGCGCCTCAATAGAGGCGTGGGATGAGGCGAGCCGTCCGAAGTTTGTAGGTCGCATATTCGGGGAACGTGCGCTCCAGGATCTGCTCTTCATATCGCATGCGCGCCAGTTGAGCCGCAAGGAAAAGGGCGAAGAGCAACGCCGCGTGTTCGGAGAGCACCTGCAGGGTCAGACCGAGCCCGGCGAGGATCTCGCCCAGGTACATCGGATGGCGCACGACGGCATATGGGCCGCGCGTGACGAGCTGCCGCGCTTCGGGGAAGATGCTGAAGGAGCGCCCCAGCGCGAGCAGAGCAGCGACGGTGATCGCGCTCCCCCCGACCATGAGGATCATCGCGCTCGTTGTGCGAAGCAACGCCGGTTCGGCGTGTGGAGAGACGGCCAGGAAAGACAGCAGAAACGAGCCCACGAGGGCCGTGAGGCGAGGTCCCCATCCGCTGCTCTTTCGCAGGGGTTGCGGACGCACGATGATGAGTCCGGTGACGAGCAGGAGGAAGAAGATCACCGAACCGTGATAGGCGATGTGCGCGAGCGCCGTCACTCGAGCGAGCGCGCCCGCATCGGCAGGGGGGAGGCGGAAGAGGTGCGGCGCCTTCGACAGGCGCGCGAGCGCCACCGTGAGGAAGAACGTCGCCGGGAGCACCCGCGTGATCAACAGAACGCCCGCTCCTTCGCTCAACCGTCCCGTTGACCTCGCGGGCGTCGCGGTCGTGATGGGCATTGGGGGAAGTGGGGGTGAGCTCATAGTGGGAGGAAGATCGTCACGGTTGTCCCCTTTCCCGGGCTGCTCTGAACGGTGATTGTCCCTCCATGAGCTTCGATGATGCGGCGAGCCGAGGCCAGCCCCAATCCGGTTCCAAAGGGCTTCGTCGTGAAGAACGGATCGAAGAGCTTCTCCATATCGCCGGGGGCGATGCCCACACCGGAATCGCGAATGGCGATGCGCACACAGCGCTGCGATGGGCGATCGGGGAGCTCCCCAAGACTGGTCGCGATGACCAACTCGCCGGCCTCGGGCATCGCTTGGACCGCGTTCAGGAGGAGATTCCACAAGACCTCTTTGATCAGATCCGGATCGAGCGAGCAGAGTGTGACGGCCGGGGAGAACTCCCGGCGGATGCGGATGCGCGGGTCAAACTGCGGATCCTTCTGAAGGAGATCGAGCGCCTGTTCGATCACGTCATGGACGCGAGCGAGCACAGGTTCCGGATCCGGCATGCGCGCGTAGGTGAGGACCTGTCGGGTGAGACCGCTCAACCGCCGCGCCTCCGAAGAGATGAGCTGCAGCAGCTCTCGCTCATTCTCATCGGCATCGGGACGGAGTTGCAGCAGCAGCTCCGCCGCATTGGCGATGGCGCCCAAGGGGTTTCGGATCTCGTGCGCGAGAATCGCCGTCATCTGGCCGATGATCGAGAGCTCGTGCGCCTGCGCCATTTTTCGCTCCACGGTCCTGAGCTGGCCCCGCAGTTTCTCCACTTCGCGCGTCAGCTCTTGAATCCGGGCTTCATAGGCCTCTTCTTTCTTCTGCGCATCGGTCACGTCGAAGAAGGCGGTGAGGACGCCGATGATCTCGCCCGCATAACCGCGCAACGGCGTGGCCCAGCCGACCAGCAGTCGCCGATCCCCTTCGGGCGTCAGCGCGCGCAGGTCTTCGACCACGACGGGCGCGCCCGCCTTGACCGCGCGCAAGGGGGGGAACCACTCGGCCGGATAGATGCCGACGTCCGGATGGTAGAAGCCGTACCAGTCCGTGCAATTGAAGAGCGTCGAGCGCGGTTCCAGAGGGCGATGCACGAGCTGCTCCCAGGCGCGGTTCATCGAGCGGATCCTTCCCGAGGGCCACTCGGCGATCCACACCGGAATGGGGAACTCGCTCATCAGGATGTCCAAACCACGCAGCAACAGCTCATTGGCCTGATAGTGGATGTGCGAGCGGTCCTCGATTCGATCCGCCTCTCGCCCTTCCCGACGTTCGAGGCTCGACTCGTGCGAGAATCTCCCGCTTTTGAGAGACGAACGCCCCGCGAAGAGGAAGACGAGCGTGAGGAACCACAGTCCGTGCTCTCCGCTCAAGAACGAGCCCACAGTCGGAAGTTCGGTGCCGATGACGCTCATTCCCCATCCTCTTTGATGAAGCTCCGCGGCTGCCGTCGCTTATTTGGCCTTATTTTTCTCCTCCCGTCAATACGGCGAATGCCGTATTTTCGATGGGACGAGTGTCGGAGCTCGATGGCGTCGTGCGAGCAGACGGAAAAGGAGGAGGCGGCCGTGCTTCTCGCTGCGCTTCCTCGACGATGGCGGGGAGCTGAGCTAAGATTGAAGAGGTCTCTTGAACATCCCGGACGCGCGGCGAGCGCGTTCGGTGAATCTCAGGGTATCTTCTTTCGCATGGGCGGAAGAAGTGAAGAAGGGGGGACTTATGGGAAGCCAGCGGCGCGAAGTCGTCATCGTGGGGGCGGCGCGAACGCCTATCGGATCGTTTCTCGGGACGCTCAGCAGGCTCTCGGCCCCACGGCTCGGAGCGGCAGCCATTCGCGAGGCGCTGCGCCGCGCCAGCGTGGCGCCGGAGGACGTGGATGAGGTCATCATGGGGAATGTGCTGCAGGCGGGTGTCGGGCAAGCCCCGGCGCGGCAGGCCGCGCTCTTCGCCGGATTGCCGACGAAGGTCGAATGCCTGACGATCAACAAGGTCTGCGGATCTGGGTTGAAGGCCGTGATGCTCGCCGAGCAAGCGATTGCCCTTGGCGATGCGGAGATCATCGTCGCCGGGGGAATGGAGAGCATGAGCAACGCCCCGTATCTGCTGGAGCGCGTGCGGACGGGCTATCGGCTCGGACACGGTGAGGTGGTGGACAGTATGATCAAAGATGGGCTCTGGGACGTCTACAACGACTTCCATATGGGGAATGCCGGAGAACTCTGTGCGCGTCGGCTGGAGATCTCCCGCCAGGAACAGGATGAGTACGCGGCTGAGAGCTATCGGCGCGCGCGGCGCGCTCAGGAACAGGGGCTGCTGGCTGAGGAGATCGTGCCCGTCGAAGCTCCGCAGCCCAAAGGGGGGACGGTCCTGGTGACTGAGGATGAAGAGCCCAAGCGCGTGGACTTCGAGAAGATGAGGGCGCTTAAGCCCGCCTTCGAGCCAGGGGGGACGATCACGCCCGCCAACGCGTCGAAGATCAACGATGGGGCAGCGGCTGTCGTCCTCATGTCGCGCGAGCGGGCAGAGGCGATGGGGGTGATGCCTCTGGCGCGTATCGTCGGGGCCGTGGCTGCCGCGCGTCAACCGGAGGAGTTCCCCATCGCTCCGGTGGATGCGATCCAGAAGGTCTTGCGAAAGACGGGGCTCGCGCTCTCGGACATTGATCTGTTCGAGATCAACGAGGCGTTCGCCGTCGTGGCGCTGGCTGCGATCCGGTTGCTGGAGCTGGATGCGAAGAAGGTGAACGTCAACGGGGGGGCCGTCGCCTTCGGCCATCCCATTGGCGCCAGTGGCGCGCGCCTGCTCACCACACTTCTTTATGAGATGAAGCGGCGGCAGGCCCGTCGCGGCCTGGTCACGCTCTGTATCGGCGGCGGGGAGGCCGTCGCCATGATCGTCGAGCGGTAATCGCTGACGTGTCCGCGTCGGAGCCGGAGATCCAGACCGAAGTCGTGCGCGTCACTCCTGAGGCACCGGAGCCGGATGTGATCGAGCGAGCGGCTGCCGTGCTTCGGCGTGGGGGGCTTGTCGCCTTTCCGACAGAGACGGTCTATGGACTGGGCGCCGATGCCCTCAACCCTCAGGCCGTCCGACGCATCTTTGCCGTCAAGGGGCGGCCGACGGATAATCCGCTCATCATACACGTCGCCGGGACGGAGCAACTTCGCGACGTGGCGCGGGAAGTCCCTGAGTCGGCATGGGTGCTGGCCGAGCGCTTTTGGCCTGGTCCGCTGACGCTCGTGCTTCCGCGACATGAGCGCGTGCCTTTGGAGACCACGGGCGGATTGGAAACGGTCGCCGTGCGGATGCCCGACAGCGCGATCGCGCTCGCGCTCATTCGAGCCCTAGGGCGCCCTATCGCCGCACCGAGCGCGAACCTCTCCGGGCGTCCGAGTCCGACGACGGCCGAGCATGTGTTCGAAGATCTGCATGGGCGCATTGAGCTGATTCTCGATGGGGGCCCGACGCGTATCGGCGTCGAGTCTACGGTCTTGGATCTGACGACCTCGCCACCGACGATTCTGCGTCCCGGTGGGGTATCTCCTGAGCAGCTTCGACCCCTTCTTGGCGAAGTCCGGCTCGGAGGCGAGGCCGCGGCCGCGCGCCGCTCGCCCGGCACGCGCTATCGGCATTATCGCCCGCGGGCCGAAGTGGTGCTCATCGAGCGTTGGGAGGAGGCCAAGCATCGGCCACTCCTGGAACGCTTGGGAGCGCGCGCGCATCGCATCGGCTATATCGGGCGAGATCGAGGGGGGGCGTTCGGGGAGGCTACGGTGCATTTGGTGGAATTGCCCCCTGATCCGCAGGAATATGCGCGGCGGCTGTTCGCGATCTTTCGCGAGTTGGATCAGCGGGGGGTCGAGGTGATCGTGGTCGAGGGCGTCGAAGAGGAGGGGTTGGGGATCGCCGTCATGGATCGGCTCCGTCGGGCGGCTTCGCGCATTGTGTGATCGCGAATCCGCACGAGCGAGCCAACGCTCACCGAAGCCGGTGCTTCTAATGGAGCGTTCGGGTCCCCCAATGGTCTCCGAATCATTGTGGGTCCTGCCGAGAGCCGAGTGGAGTTTGGTGAGGCTATGTGGAGGAAAGTGCTCCGCTTCATTCGTCGCGCTCTTCGGAGTCGGGCTTCCCCTCGGGAGATCGCGGGCGGAGTGGCGCTTGGTCTGCTCATCAATTTCACGCCGACGCTGGGATTCCAAATCCCCTTAGCGCTTTCCCTCTCAACCCTTCTTCGCGTCAATCCGCTGGCCGCGCTGGCCGGCATTCAGATCACCAATCCGCTGACGGCGCCCTTCGTGTATGCGCTGACGTATCGGGTTGGGAGATGGTTGCTCGGGCAGAAGGATCGGGCCCCGGAGCTTCGGGAGCTTGAGGCCATGGATCTCGTGAGGGCGGGCGCGGCGCTCTGGGTAGGAGGATTAGCGGTGGGGGCAGGGGCAGCCCTTGTGGCTTATCCCGTGATCCTGTGGGGGCTCAGGCGATGGCGCGCTCGACGCGGGCTGCAGCAGACCGAAAGCTTCGCGTGAGGGCGGAAGCGCGGCATGTTCACGTCTTCAAGGCACGGGCGAGTACGGCGAAGAACGTCGCGATCTCTTCCGGTTGCGTGAAGATGTGTGTGGAGATGCGCAGGCGTGGTCCTCCCCCACCCACACGGATGCGGTGCTCGGTCAGCACGCGGCGCAAACGTTCGGCCTCAGCCTCCGGGAATTGAGCCGTCGTCATCGCTCCCCACAGCTCCGGATGATCCGGCGTGAGAAGTTTCGCCTGCGGCAGATGCTGAAACCCCTCATAGACGAGGCGGGCTAATTCTCGCTGTCGCGCGAAGACGCGCTCGGGCCCGATCTGGCGATGGAACCGAAGGGCTGCCAACAGCCCCTTGAGCAGCGAGAGGTTGCAGGTCCCCAGGTTGCTGAAGCGATAGGCCTTCAGCGCCTTATTGTTCCACTCCCCGCTGGCGATGTTGACCCAGAGCCGATCCTGAACCCCCTCGCGCAAATAGAGAACACCGGTTCCCTTCGGCGCCAGGAGCCATTTATGTGGGCTCGTGGCGTAGAAATCGCAACCGATCTCTCGCAGATTGAGGGGAAGCTGGCCGATGGCATGCGCTCCGTCCACGACCGAAAGGATGCCCCGCTCACGCGCTAGGGCGCAGATCTCTTTGGCCGGAAGGACGAGCCCCGTCGTCGTCGTGATGTGGCTGAAACTGACGACGCGCACCTCGGGCGTGAGCGCGCCATCGAAGAGCTCAAGGATCTGCTCCTTGGATGCGGGAGGAAGCGGCAGCTTCACGTACCGAAGGCGAATGCCGAAACGCGCCTCCTTCTGTTGCCAGCAGCACAGCCCTCCCGGATGCTCCTGATCCGTCGTCAGGACGACGTCGCCCCGATTGAGATCCAGCCCGTTGCAGACTGTGTTCATCGCTTCTGTGGCGTTTCGCACCAGGGCGATCTCGTCGCGAGAGACACCGAGGAACTGCGCCAGCTCCTCGCGCACTTCGCGGATGTGCTCGTTCTCCGCGTATCCCCACCACGGGTAGTCGGGTTCGTTGAACGCCTCCGAGGTGAACAGATGCTCGGCGACGGCTCGGATCACCGGCAGCGGACAGACGCCCAAGGAACCGCAATTGAGGTTGATATGGTTGGGATCGAGCAGGAACTGGCGTCGCATCTCGGCCCAGTACCACCGGGGATCGCGTTCATAGAGGGCGTCCGAGGGGAGCGGCGGGGCTTCCGAGCGCAGCAGGTGCGCCACTTGCTCGCGCGAGAGGCCGAGCACGGCCGCCGCCATGGCCTGCTGGACGAACTCACGCCGTTTCATGAGAGCCTCCCGTCACGCCGAGGACTGCGCCGATTCCGAGGCCGCGCGCGCCCGCCGCCGCTCGCGCTCGGCCACAAGCTGATTGGCCAGGAGCAAGCTCTCGAACGTCCCGGCATCGGTCCACCAGCCGTCCAGGATGTCGTAGGTCAGCTCCCCGCGCTCCAAATAGGCGTTGTTGACATCGGTGATCTCCAGCTCGCCGCGGGCACTCGGCTTGAGCGTGCGGATGATGTCGAAGACCTTCTCGTCGTAGAAGTAAATCCCGGTGACGGCGTAGGGCGAGCCGGGGACCTTCGGCTTCTCCTCGATGCGCACGATGCGTCCATTCTCAATGACCGGCACGCCGAAGCGCGTGGGATCGGGGACCTCCTTGAGCAGAATTTTCGCGCCCGATCCTTGCTCCAAATACCGCTGGACGTAGGGGGTGATGGATTTCTCGATGATGTTGTCGCCCAGGATGACGCAGAGCAAATGTCCGTCGGCGAAGTGCTCGGCCAAGCTGAGCGCCGCCGCAATCCCCCCCTCGCCCTGCTGGTATGTGTAGTGCAGGTGCTTCAGTCCGAACTCCGCTCCATTGCCCAGCAGCCGAAGGAAGTCCCCGGCGTTATTCCCCCCGGTCACGATCATGATGTCGCGAATGCCCGCCTCGACGAGCGTCTCCAGTGGATAATAGATCATCGGCTTGTTGTAGACGGGGAGCAGGTGTTTGTTGGTCACCTTCGTCAGCGGATACAATCGCGTCCCCAGTCCACCGGCCAGAATCACGCCTTTGATCGTTCGCCTCATCGCTCGACCCTCTCCCGACTGGACTGATCGTCGGGGGAGATTGTGACATGATCGGGGGCGGAGGTAAAGGGGGAGGCGAGGACCTTTCGGGCGCCGACCACTATCGAACCTCATGGTCCCATAAGATCTTTTCACTTGACGCTCTGCCGAAGCGTGTGCTACTCTCCAGCCGGTTTTTCGGGGAGGATAACCGAAAACGTGAGGAGGGTCGGTTATGCGCAAAGTCTGTACGTCGCTCCTCGTGATTCTTCCCCTGTGCCTCTTCATCGTGGTGGGGATCGTCTCGGCGCAAACGGCCACCAGCCGAATCACGGGCACGGTCGTGGATCCGACGGGGGCCGTGATCCAAGGGGCGGTCGTCACGGCCAAAAATGAGGCTACAGGGGTCGAGTATAAGACGACGACGACGTCGGCCGGCACCTATGCCTTGGAGTCCTTGCCGGTCGGCAGCTATACGATCACGGTGGAGTATCCGGGATTCCGCAAGTACGTGGGAACGAACAACGTTCTGACGGTCGGGGCTCCCCTTGTGGTGAACGTGACGCTGGAAGTCGGACAGCCGACGGAGATCGTCGAGGTGACCGGCGCCTATGAGCGCATCGCGACGACGCACGCGATGCTCGGTGGGGTCGTGACCCGACGCGAAGTCGTCGAGCTGCCGCTCAATGGACGCAATCCCTTGAGCCTCATCATCCTGGAGCCCGGACTTGTGCAGCGCACGACGGGGGCCCTGGGCTCAGGGACGCATGTCTTCGGTTCGCGCGATCGCGCGCATAACGTGACGATTGATGGTATTGATGCCAACGAATCCTCAGTGCCGAATCCGCAAAACAACGTCTACCGGCTCAATCCGGACAATGTGCAGGAGTATCGCGTGGTCACGCACAATGCGACGCCGGAGTTCGGGCGCAACAGCGGCGCCAACGTCAACATCGTGACGCGCTCGGGCACGAACGAATTTCATGGCGACCTCTTCTGGTTCCATCGCAACACGGTGCTCAATGCCAACGAGTGGTTCAACAACGCCTCGGGTTTGGAGCGGCCGACGCTCCTGCTGCATCAGTTCGGGGCATCCGGGGGCGGGCCGATCGTCAAGAACAAGACGTTCTTCTTCGTGAGCTGGCAAGGGAACCGGATCAGGCAGACGATGCCGATCGCGCAGTCGTTCGGCGTGCCGCTCGTTTATACGGACACGTTGAAGAAGCAGGGCATCTTCCGCTACTTCGTCCCCGATCCGGCGAATCCGCTCATTCTGGATGGGGTGATCATCACGCGGAATTCGCCGCGGCTCGTGGACCCGGTCACGGGCGCCTTGCGGCCCGGCGTGCGCATGTGCGCGACGCCCACGGAATTGGGGTGCATTCGCACGTACAATATCTTCGCGAGCGATCCGGCGGGCATCGGCCCGGACCCGCTCATGATGGAGATGCTTGCGAAGTTTCCCTCGCCCAATACGTTCACCGTCGGCGATGGCTTGAACACGGCGGGCTTCATCTGGAATCCGCCCTCGCGATTCAAGGGGCCCCACAACCTGTTCCGCATTGATCACAAGTTCGATGAGAACAACAGCATGTTCGGGCGCTTGCTCCTCTCGGATTGGGACACGCGCGAGGGCGATTTCCTGAACGCGCGGCCTGCGGTCTTCCCGGGTTTCGCGCCGCTCGGGGAGGTGAGCCGAGAATCACAAGGGTTGGCCCTCAACTATCGGCGGGTCATCTCCTCGCGGATGGTCAATGAGTTCACGACCGGATTCAGTCGTTTCATGTTCACCTTCCTCTTGCGGGAGGCCAATACGAAGTTCGGCGTGGAGCCTCCGCCCTATGGGCAAGAGTGCTTCGGCACTAACTCGCTCTCGCTCGTGGACACGCCGTTCTGCAACACGCCGTTCACGCGGCGGGCCGTGAGCACGATTCAGTTCATTGACAATCTGAGCTACGTGCGGGGT
>BEHK01000021.1 GCA_002898775.1 bacterium HR08
CGAATCGTCCCCATCTGCGTCAGACTGCCGATGGGCTTGCCGATGCCGCGCCGAATGGCTTGAACGCCCGCGATGAACGTCGTGCTCACGGCCCCTAAGCCGACCAGCAAGACGCCCAGCGTCCCCGTCGGCTCGGCGATCTTCACGCCTCTTTCGATCATCGCCCGCTCCTCCTCGAAGAGTCTCGTCCCCGGCAATCCCAAGGATCGTGCGGGGGACGTTCGCCGTCAGTGTACGAGGTCGAGGCGTTCGCGTCTCGCGCTCACTTGCTCAGATTTCGCGCTCCCTTGCGCGCGCCCCACTGCCGGTGAAGAGGGCACTCGCGTATGGCCCCAGGCAAACGGGAGCCTGCCCCAGTGACGTCATCTGTGAAGCTCGCGCGCGGGCAATCGCATGTCGCCCCGAACGAGCCGCGGGCGAGTCCTTTCGCGAATACGTCTTCCCGCGCGAAGCCCAAGTGGCGTGAAGGGGTCTCGAAGATGTGCTGATCCCAGATGCCTCGGCGGAGACGATCAGGAAAGGCGGCCGCGCAGCTGGCTGTAATACTCGATCTCCTCGGGATCCTCGATCTTGTACTTCTCCCAGATCGTCGCGTGGCCGCGAACGGCGCGCAGGATGTCCGCGACGGAGGCGATGTCCTGAGGGAAGATCAGGTTGAAATTCACTCCAGGAGCCCCGTCGCTGAGGAGGCGTTCGACGATCTCGATGGTGATCTCCAGACCGATCCGTGCGGCTTCCTCTTTGTTCCTCGCCCGCTCCAAGCGCTCCACAATCTCACGCGGGACGGGGATATGAAGACTCGTGTGCAAAAACAGGCATCGGCGCGCGCTCGTGAGCGGGATCACAGAGGGGAGGATCGGGACAGCGATCCCATGAGCGAGCGCCGCTTCCGCGTAGCGGGCATAGTTGGCCGGATCGGTGATGATGTTGGCGATGATGCCTTGCGCGCCGGCTTCGATCTTCCGCCGTTGATAGGCCATGTGCTTGGCGAGCGCGTGCGAAGGGTATTCGGGATGTCCGGCGACGAAGATGTCAATCGCGTAGCCCTGTTCGTCGCGATATTCTCGAATGAGCTGAACCAGCTCGACTGTCGAGAATTTGAAGGCGTCCACCTCGCGCGAGCGATGAGGCGTCGGATCCCCGCGCAGGACGAGGACGTCGGAGACGGCTCTTCGATTCATCTCATCGGCGCGGCTATAGACGCTGCGCACCGATCCTTCGTCGCGCGCCGTCAGGTGAATGACGATCGGCGTCTCCGGTCGCCAGGCGCGAATCGCCTCGACGACCGCGAGCGGATTCATGCGGAAGCTGCCGCCGGTGCTGTTGGTCACAGCGATGCCCGCGATGTCGAAGTCCCTCAATGCGTGCACCATCTCGCTCGTCTTCACGATGGTCTTGTAGTTGACGGGCGGACTGATCTCGACGGTGAAGGTCCGCTCACCGGCCTCCGCTTTCGCGCGCAGTATGCCGAGCAACGCCATCGTTCTCACCTCGCCGGTTGTGTGTCGGTTATAACAGAAGTCGCGCGGAGGGCTCAAGGGCGCAGGGCCATCATCGCTTACGCGCCCGATGCTCGCTCCGTGGGGGGAAGCTCGCGACGAATCGTCACCTGCCGCGTCGTCTCCTCCATCCACAAGATCTCGACACGGTAAACCAGCGGGATCGTGCGATCGCCGAGCGATTCAGCGAGGACCTTCTCCCCCCATTCGATGGCGACGACGGCCGGAGAGGCGAGGATCTCCCGGAGGCCGAGATGTTCGAAGATGGAGCGCGGATCGTCGAGACGATACAGGTCAATGTGGTAGAACGGCCATCGTCCGTGGTGGATGTTGATGAGCGTGAATGAGGGGCTGGTGACCTCATCGGGATCAATGCCTAACCCCGCGGCCAGGCCTTTCGCGAAGACGGTCTTTCCGACGCCCAGTTCTCCGATGAGCAGGAAAAGCGCTGGGGCATCGAGATCGTGAGTGATGCGCTCGGCGAGCGCGCGCGTCTCCTCAGGCGAGCGCGTGAGGAACGTTCCCTGAACGTCGCTCATCCTCTCCTCCGAGTGAGGCGATGGCCTCCCCCAAATGGGCCGTCACGTCTGAAGCAAGCATGGCGCGCGCGCCCAGCCGGCGCGCGGCCAGATCGCCCGCTAAGCCGTGCAGGTATACGGCAGCGAGCACGGCCGCAGTGGGATCCGCCCCGCGATCCTGCGCCAGACATCCGGCGAGGATTCCCGTCAGGACATCTCCCGACCCCGCCGTTGCCAATCCCGCATTCCCGGTCGGGTTCACGTAGACCTGTCCATCCGGCGCGGCGATGAGCGTCCGATGCCCCTTGAGCACGAGGAAGACGTGATGAGCCTCGGCGAACTCGCGCGCCACCTCCACGCGGTGTTCCAGAACGTATTGGGTGGGGCGTCCGATCAAGCGCGCCATCTCGCCCGGATGCGGCGTCACAATGAGCGGTCGCTCCC
Source organism: bacterium HR08 (assembly GCA_002898775.1). Lineage (GTDB taxonomy): Bacteria > Acidobacteriota > Blastocatellia > HR10 > HR10 > HR10. Next base: position 2,462 of record BEHK01000021.1, read on the forward strand.
GCCCGTGGATCTCCTCCGGCCACGGGGCCAAATTATTCAGCCCATCGGCATCCACGATGACGGGGCAGCGCGCGCGCGCGATCAACTCTCGCGTGAAGCGGCGCGTGCTCTCCTGCGTCGTGAGTCCGGGCCCGAGGGCGAGGACATCGCGCTCAGCGGCCAACTCCAGCGCGCGATCGAGCGCCTGTTCGGCGATCGTCCCTTCGGAGGTCTCCACGAGCGCTTCCGTCATCGCTTCCGCGACCTGCGCGACGATGACCGGTTGCGCGCTCGGCACAGTGGCGACGGTGACCAGTCCTGCTCCAGCCACGAGCGCCGCGCGCGCCGCCAGGCAGGCGGCACCCGGCTTCCCTCGCGAGCCCGCGATCACGAGGACGTGCCCATAGGTTCCTTTATGACTGATGGGGTATCGGCGCGTGCGCTCCAGCCATCGGCGCACATCCGAAGCCTCGATCACGTTCAGCTTCGCTCCCACCGTGTGGAGCAACTCCTCAGGAGACCCAATCGGCGCGACGACAACCTCGCCAGCCCACAGGTAGGCGGGCGGGAGCACGAGAGCGGGCTTGGGCGCCGTGAAGGTCACCGTCAGATCAGCGCGCACCGTTGGTCCGATCACCTGATCTCGATCAGCCGCCAGTCCCGAGGGCAGATCAATCGAGAGGATGCGCGTCGCGCGCGGTCTCCGGGCGAATTCCGCCAAATCCGCGATGACTTCTCCATACACCCCCTCGGCCGGTCGCTCCAGCCCTGTCCCCAGAAGGCCATCCACAATGAGGTCATAGCCGTCGAGCCGCTCTCGGAACTCAGGCCACGTCTCAGATCCGACCCCCTCGAAGACGCGAAGCGCCTCTGAAGTGCGAGCCAGATTTCGCACGATCTCAAAGTTTATGCGCGCATCCCCCACCGTATCTTCAATCCGGGCCAAGAGCAGCACCTCCACGCGCGCGCGCCGCATCCATGCCTGACGTGCGAACGCTGCCCCATCCCCGCCGTTGTTCCCTTTCCCGCACAAGACGAGAATCCGCCGATCGGCCACATCTCCCCATCGCTCGATGACGGCGCGAAGCGTCTGCGCCGCCGCATTCTCCATGAGCAGGAGGCTCGGAATTCCATACCGTTCCGTCGTCAGCCGATCCACCTCCCGCATCTCGGCCGCCGTCAGCACCTTCATAGCCCCATAGTGTAGCACGAAGGCAAAGAGCGGCGAATGCATCCGCGCCCTCCCACTTCCTTTCGCGCGAGGCCCATGCGAGCGACTGAGCGTGAGCCGGAGCACGTCGGAGGAGAACTCGTGCGGCATGGATTCGCTTCGCCTATTCGCCTCTCTCGTCGCCTACGGATCTTGCCGGGAGCGAGCAGGGCGGGTTCCGGAGCAGGGGAGAGTTCGCGAGTCTCGGGAGGATGATGATCCCTCAGCCTCAGTTGGTTCGGCCAACTCGGTGTCGCCTGCGTTCGGTCTTCGGCAGTTCGGAGAGGGTGGCGATGCGTGAACGCGGGGGGGTGACAAGCGCTCCCGGCAGAAGCTCGTGAAGGCCGTAGTGCTGAATGAAGGCGTTGTCACGGCGCGGCTTGAGGCAGAAGAGCGCGATCATGTATATTGCTAAGCGGTCGATGGGGGGTGAGACGAGATGGGCTTTGATGTGAAAGATTACTTGGACTTGGTCCGGTTGCTTCAGGAGCATCCGGAATGGCGGGCGGAATTGCGCCGATTGATCCTGACGGATGAGTTGCTGGCGCTCCCGGAGCTCGTCCGTGAGCTTGCCGATGCTCAACGTCGAACGGAGGAGCGACTCCTCATATTAACGGAACGGATAGACGCCTTAGCGGAAGCGCAGCGGCGGGCGGAAGAGCGAATGGGCCGATTGGAAGCTGTGGTTGAGGAGTTGGCCGAGGCGCAGCGGCGGACGGAAGAGCGGGTGGGCCATCATGAAGAGCTGTTGCAAGCTTTGCTGGAAAGCCACAAGCGCCTCGTCGAGATCGTGGGGGATCTGAAAGGGCGCATGTTGGAGCTGACCTATCGTGATCGAGCGGCGGCCTACTTCGGCCCGTTGCTCCGGCGGATGAAGGTGGTGGATCCATACGAGTTGGAAGAGGTGCTGCGGGCGCATCTTTCGGAGAAAGAGTTTCGAGATATATTGTGGCTCGATCTGCTGGTGTGTGGGCAACCGCGAGTCCGACCGGAGATTGCGGAGTTGTGGTTGGCTGTGGAGATCTCCTCGGTGGTCGATCGGGGGGACGTGGAACGGGCTGAGCGGCGAGCGATGACGTTGCGTCGTGCGGGATATCGAGCAATCCCGGTCGTCGCCGGAGAGCGGCTGACGCAAGGGGCCGAGGATGAATCGCGCGAGCGACGGGTCGTCGCCGTGCGCGATGGTCACATCCTCTTCTGGGAGGAGGCCTTGAGCGCTTGGGTCGAGGGCACGTGAGGAGCGACCTGCTTCGGCATGGCGTGTTGGCATCACGGCCTTGGTCCGCAGTCCCCTGACCTCGGGTGGGCGCAGGTGGCCCTTTGAAACCCGTCTCATTCTGCGCGTGAATTCACGTGTGTAAGTTCGGGCGAGCGCAGCAAACCCTCGTTTGGGCGCCAACTTCGTTCTGCATACGAACCCTCGAAGGGAGTGATCGAAGATAGCCTCAGGTGAGCCAGGTGAATCCTGAGACCTAGGACCCCGAACGGCTTTCACAAGCCCGCAGACGCGGGCGGCCCACGCAGAAGTAGACTACTGTTTGTGCGCGCAGCGCGTGCGCCCACTCGATGGACCTCCTTCTTCGGAGGCTTGATCGTGACGTCGTTGCCCTAAGGCTTGCCCCGGGCTCGATTCGGACGCCCGTCGGCGCGGCGGACGGGGAGTCCCATCACAAGGGCTCGCTTCGCCCGCCCCAGGTTACATTCGACCGCTCGTGTGCGGATGGAGGGAGAGGGCGTCAACGGGATCCGCTTGTGGCTCGCGTGAGGCGAGATTCAACCATCCGCGCCGCCGTGAGATCGCCGCTCGCGAAGGTTCGGTCGAAGGGAAGAGCATGAAGCCGTCATCGGATGGTGAGCGTGAGCTCATAGGTGAAGGTGGGGCCGCCGCGGCCTTGAGTATCGGTGAGGCGCACGAAGTAGCGGCCAAAGAGCGGAAGCGTCATGAAGATGAGCGCGGGATCGCGCGTGTCCGAAGCGACGCTCTCCTCCAGCTTCACGGTGCCGAAGAAGAGTTCGAGCTTGAGCATGGCGGGAGAAGGAGGCGTGAGCGTCCGCGCTCTCACCGTAATGGTCACCGTACGGCCGCGTTCGCTCTCGAAGAAGAAGAAGTCCGCGTCCCCGGCCGGATTGATCGTTCCGATGATCGGCGTCTCCGGGACCAGTCGGTTGGCTTGTGCGAAGTGATCGTTCGGTTCGCTCTCCTGCGGGCGCGCGGCGTCGGTGAGCGTCACTGTCGCGCGATAGACGTAATCGGGTCCGCCCTTGCCCTCGAAGCTGCGCACGCGGAAGAAGTAGCGGCCGTCGGCGGGGATCGTGAAGCGGAGCCGAGAGTCCGTCGAGCCGTCGGCGTCGTCGTTCTCGGCCAGTTGTTGACCGCGACTGTCAAAGAGCGTGACGACGGTATCCAGCGGCGACGGGGGCGTGAGCGAGCGCGCGTCCACCTCGATGAGGAGCTGTTGACCCCGCCGCGCCTCGAAGGCGAAGATGTCCACATCGCCCGCGGGATTGATCGTCCCGCTCACGGTCACGTTCGGTGTGATGGCGTTGGCTTGGGCGAAGGAGTTGTTGGGCTCGGATTCCGTCACCATCCCAGGCGGTGAGGCGGCTCCCGTCAGCGTGAGGATGGCCTCGTAGGTGTAGGTCGGTCCGCCTTTGGGACTGAAGTTCCGGATGCGCACGAAGTATCGCCCGGTGCGCGGGATGTCGAACGTCAGCAGCGAATCGAGCGAGCTGCCCGCGTCATCGTTCTCGGCGAGCTGCGCCCCATTGTTGTCGAAGAGCGTCACCACCGTATCGGCCTCAGAGGGCGGGGTGAGCGTGCGCGCGTTGATGTCCACCGTCAGCCGTTGGCCGGCGCTCGCCGTGAAGGCGAAGATGTCCACATCGCCCGCCGGGTCGAGGCGTCCGACGAGGATGACATCTGGGGTGATCGTCTGCGCCTGCGCGAACGTGTTATTGGGCTCGGATTCGTTCAGGCGCGTGGGGGCGCCGCCGGTGAGCGTGACCGTGGCCTCGTAGGTGAAGGCCGGCCCGCCTTTGTTCCCGAAGTCGCGCACGCTGAAGAAGTACCGCCCGGGAGCCGGGAGGGTGAATTCGAGCAAGGAATCGAGCTGTCCGCTCGCGCGATCATCGTTCTCGGCGAGTTTTCGCCCGCTGCTGTCAAAGAGCGCGACGACCGTGTCGGCGGCCGATGGGGGGGTGAGCCTCTTCGCCGCGATATCCACGCGCACACGTTGGCCGGCGGCAGCTTGGAAGCTGAAGAAATCCACATCACCCGTCGGATCGAGCGTGCCGCGAATCGTCGCGTTCGGTGTGATGGCGTTCGCTTGTGCGAGGGAATTATTGGGCTCGGACTCGATGATGCGGCCGGGTGGCGCTCCTCCGGTGAGGGTCACGCGCGCTCGGTAGGCGAAGCTCGGTCCCCCGCGCCCTGCGGCGTCGCGGATCTGAAAGGCGTAGCGTCCCGCCGCGGGCAGCGTGAAGCGCAAAAGCGAATCCCGCGTATCCACCGATTCATCGTCGTTTTCGGCGAGCGGGCGCCCGTTGCCGTCGTAGAGCGTGACGACGGTATCCGCGGGAGACTTCGGCGTGAGCGATTGCGCATCCACATCAATAGTCACCTGTTGACCGGCGCTCCCCTCGAAGGCGAAGACGTCCACGTCGCCCGTAGGAGTGAGTGTGCCGATGACAGTGACGTCGGGAGTGATGAGATTCGCCGTCGCGAGCGTGTTGTTCGGCTCCATCTCGGTGAATGTCTCGTCGCTCATTGTCTCAAGGAGGGATGTGGGCGCGGCGTCAAAGGGCGCACCCGTGCTGCTGAAACGGAAGGTGAAGACGAGCGTGGCCTCTTGCGGCCTGGGGACTGGTCCCCCTGCGCTCGTGATCTCGATCAGATAGGTCGTTCCGGCGCGCACGCTCATCGTGAGCTGGGAGGCAGGGAGGAGTCCCCAATCATCGTTGCACGCCAGCTCCTGAAGTGTGGTACACGAGCCGGTGTAGACGGCGATGGCCGTATCGTATCCGCTTCCGAGCGTGCTCAGTGTGATCGCCCCGTCGCTCGGCGGGGTGAAGCGGTACCAGACGCTCTGGCTGTTTCGCCTCCCGAGCGTACAGGACTGCGGGGGATCGGTCGCGGCTGACGTCGCCATCCAGATGTTCACGCGATCCGTGAAGGATGAGGCGGAGATCGGCGTCGCGGAGGCGCACTCATCGTTCGGCGGGCGAGTGACCGTCGTGTTCAGGATGATGTTCACGTCCTCGACGATCAGGCCGGGGAAGATCGTGATGAGGGCTCGATCGTTGGGATCATCGCGATCGGATTCGCCGGGACCGCTGTAGAACTCGCGCGGCGCCGGCAGCGGGGCCGGTGGGTCAAGTGGGCCGACGCGACCGGCTTCGGTGAAGCGCGGATCAATGGGCTCGATCTCAACCGTGTACGTGCCGGGAGGGAGCCCGCGAATCTCGTAGTACCCGAGCAGGTCGGGATCATCGGCGCCCACATATCCCAGGCGGAACGGCTTATCCGTCTTGGGAATCGTGCCGATGTGTCGGTATCCGGAGACGGTCGAAATAGCCGTGAGCTGCGGATCATCTACCTTGCGCGCGATCACGTTGGCGCCCATGAAGCCCGCGCCGTCAGCATAGAGGATGCGCCCGCGAATCGTCCCCGTCGTCAGGTCGAAGTCGGGGGCCGGGTAGAGGCTGGAGATCGCCGCTTGATCGTCCAGGTGCAATGTGGCCCATTCCTCCGCGCGGAAGTGCGAGCCGAAGAAGGGGAACATCGTAGGGACGGCACGATCGTTCTCGGGATCAGCGTCGAAGGCGGCCTCCGTATTGAGCTGCGCGTGGTCGAGGCCGAGGAAATGTCCGACTTCATGCGTGAGAATTCCCCGAAGCCGATCGGGCGTTGTGGCGAAGCGCCCGTTGATGAGGATGACCCCTTGGAGGATCTCCGCCCCCGTCATCGCAAGCGGGGCGGCCCATGCGGCGAGTCGCGTGCTGCTGCCCCGTCCGAGGAGGGCCTCGATGACGCTTCCATCGGCGTCGAAGATCACAGGATTGAGGCACAGGCGTTGCTCCTGACATTGGCGCATGATCTGGTTGAGGAAGGCGGGGGCGTTCGCACCGGTCACATCAACGTCCGTGAACCCGGCGTTGCGAAAGCGCACGCGCGCGGTGGGCACGCTCGCCCAGGTCTGGAAGGCTTGTTCGGCGAGCGCCGCTGCCTGTTCGTTCGTGAGTGGGCCGAGCGGGCCGCGATCAAGCGTGTACGGGATCGGTTGCGCGGGATTCCATCGAAACGGCATACCCTCTCGGGTGACGGCCAGGGGGCCGCCGGCCCGAGGTTCAAAGGGCGAGAAGCGCGGCAGGATGACCTGCAGGCTGAAGAGGAGGCTGAGGAGGAGAGCGGCTTTGCGAAACATACGACGAACCTCCATGATCAGTGCCGAGCGTTCACCAAGCTCGTGATGAGCGCGGCAAACGTGTCGTATTCGATGGGACCGCGCTCGTGGCGCGCGGCGAGCGCGCGTTCGGCGACTATTATGGACGTGCGCGGTAGATCGGAGAGGAGTTCGAGATTCTCGAATCCGTTCGCGACCAGGCGGCGTTTCGTCTGTGGGTCCACGAAGAGGCGGAATTTCCCGGCCGCTCCTCCGACGGGGCTCGTCAAGCCGTAAGCGCTCTCCGGGTAGAGGAAGAGCACGACGTCTTCTCCCTCGTGATACCGAGGGAGGTGGAACGAGCGGAGCCGCCTCGAACCGCCGATTTGGAAGAAGGTGAAGCGCCCGGACGACGCGCGCTGTTTGTTCTCGCCTTTGAACGTGCGCTCGACGGCGAGCGTGACGCGCGTGAGGATCAGAGAGGGATATTGCGGATGACGCTCTTCGCGGACCTCGACGATACGTCCGGCGACGATGGCGCCTGCGCTCTGGACCAATTCGGCGAGCGTCATGGGCGCGTTTTGAGCTGGGGCTCCGGACGCGAGCGCACTGAGGAGCGCGAGGGCGAAAGCAGCGTGTCTCATCGGTGGTCCTCCGATTCGAAGATCGCTGTCTCCGGCGCGCTCGACCTGAGCGCGCGTTTCGATTGGCCGACTGATGCTCATTCGCATAACCGGCCCTCATCGTAGACCGGGCATTGAGCGTCGGCAAGAGGGGCGTTCTTCGACGAGCGGGGACAAGACTTGCGCAACGGCAGCGAGGGGTCTATGATCGAGAGCGATGCGACGAGCAGCTGTTCCTCAGCCGACGTCCTCTTCACCGAGAGGCCTTGTGGCGCGCGTGCGGGAGCACGTGCGCGCGATCGAGCGCGAGATCATGGAGGAGTTCCCGGAGTGGCCGCAATGGAAGCGACGCGCCCGACGAGGGGGGATGATCGCGTTGGCGCTCGGCCTGGGGGGGATCGCGCTCGCGCAGCTCCTCGGATGGCTCGCGCAGCAGGCGGAGATGCGGCGGCAGCAGGAGCGGGCGCGCGTCATCCAGCTCATCAGCCCGGTGAGCGAGGTGCGCGAGGAGGTCGTCGAATTCGTTTGGCGGCCCTCGCCGATCGCCGATCATTATGTCGTCGAGCTGAGCGATGTGCAGTATCGCTTGATTTGGCGGAGTCCGCCGGTGAAGGAGGTCGAGTTGCGGCTGCCCGAAGCCGTGCGTCGCGGGCTGCAGCGCGGCGAGCGGTATCTCTGGCAAGTGCGCGGCTTCGATGCGCAGGGAAATGAAGTGGCCGACTCGTCCTTTGAGGAGATCCTCATCCTGCGGTGACGCGTGTGAATCCCTCCCAGGCGCGTCGGTCAGGTAGATGGGGGGATGCCCTCTTTGGTACCATTGTCCGCTCGGGCGTCGGAGGACAGTTCGCGCGATCGCGGGGTGGGATATGAGCGGGCGTGTGTGGAGGATGCTCGGCCTCGCTGTGGTCGTGATCGGGGCGTTCCTGATGGGCGTGTGGGCGCGCGGCGAGCTTTCGCCCGGCGAGGCGCGGCGATTGATCGCAACCGTCGGGGGGATTCGACTTCCCAAGGAGAATGTGCACATTCGTCGGATGGATACCCTTGGCGGGCGCGATGCCGTCGTGGAGGCCTTCGTCCTGACGGCGTTCAAGTTCACGCGGCGCGACGATCAATGGGAGGTCACCGAGGTGCGTGTCGGCGATCGAGAGTGGGAGAGCGTCGAGCTGGTGACGACGGCCGTGCGCGCGGAGAAGATTCGGCGCACACTCGCCGATCTGCGTGAGGTGGCTGCCGCCCTGGAGGCCTTTCGCCGAGAGCGCGGCTTCTATCCCCCGGTCGGGGACTTCCCGGCTCTGGTGGATCATCTGGTGCCGACGTATTTGACGCGGGTGATCCGCGAGGATTGGTGGCATCGCCCGCTTCGCTACGTGGTCACCGCGAGGGGGTATCGCCTGGAGTCCTGGGGGCCTGATGGGAAGCCGGATACCGGCGATGAGATCGTCATCGAGAATGGGGAGGTCACGGCTCCACGTCCCGCGCCGTGAGGAAGGCGGCCATGGATGAGCTGAGACATTTCGAGATGCGCCATCGGCTCGCCGTGCTGATTCATGCGGCCTTGATCTCAAGCGGGCTCATCGCGTTTCTGGTGAGCTACCTCCTCAGCCAGACGATGAGCATCCCGGTCGGGGAACACGGCGCATTGCGGCGGGCGATCTACGGTTCGGCTTTCGTCGTGAGCATCGGGGTGATCCTCTTGCGCCGATGGGCGCTGGGCGCAGGGCGATTGGGACGCCTCGCGGAAGCGCGAGGGATCGAGGGGGTCATCGAGCATCTGCTGAAGGCGACGCTCCTTTTGGGCGTCGCGAGCGAAGCGGTGGTGATGCTGGGACTGGTGTTGAGTTTGCTCACACGGGTGTTCGAGGACATGTGGCGCCTGGGCGGGATCGGCATGGTCCTGCTCCTGTACACCTATCCGTGGCGCTCGGTGTGGCATCGCGGGATCGAGCGCGCGCGTCGGATATAGGGAGATGAGGATGAGCATGGGGCGATTGTCGCACGGGGCACGTCGGAAGGCCATCGCTGCGCTCGGCCTCGCGTTGCTGTGGGGAAGTGCAGCGGGGGCGACTCAAGTGATCCTCAGGGGGAGATCGGCGGCTCCCCCGGAGCTGCGCCAGGAGCCGAAGCGGAAGCCTCGGGTCGAAGCGCTGCTGACCTACGGCGAGGCCATGCGCGCGGCCATGCGAGGGGATTACATGCGCGCGCTCGATCTGTTGCGGCGCGTGGCTGCGCTCGATCCGACAGCTCCGCAGCCTCATGTCGCCATGGCGGAGTTGTACTATCAGCTTCGGAATCCCCAGCAGGCGCGACAGGAGGCGGAATTGGCCTTGGAACTGAATCCGCGCGAGGTCGGCGCGCACCGCATTCTGGGGCGTCTGCTTCGGGAGGAAGCGCTCGCGACTCGCGATCGGGAGAAGGCGCGGCGAGCGGTCGAGGCGTTTCGGAAGGTCGTGGCCGAGGACGATCTGGATGTCGAAGCGTGGCAGTCGCTGGCGCAGCTCTATGCCTTTTTGGAGGACACGGAGGGGTTGAAGGAAGCGCTCGAGCGCTGGACCGGCGGCGATCCGACGGCTGATGAAGCGTTCTATCGGCTGGCGTTGATCTACTTCGATCGGCGGCAATATCGGCAGGCGGCGGAGAATGCGGCGCGCGCGTTGATGACGCAGCCGGAATCGGAGTATGCGATCCTGCTGGCGAAATCGCTCCTCTATCAAGGGCACACGACCGAGGCGCTGCAGGTGTATCGCGAGGCCCTCGATCGCGATCCGAGCAACAGCGAGCTGCGGATCAATTATGCGGAGGCGCTCATCTTCTCGGGCCGATACGACGAGGCCATTGAGATCCTGCAGCGCATCCTCACCGAACAGCCTCGCAATCTGGAAGCCCTGCGCTTGACGGCGCAAGCGCATCGCCGGGCGGGGCGTCGTGCGGAGGCCATCCAGACCTTGAAGCGGGCGCTCACGGACAGCGCGCCCGACGAGAGTTTGAACGTGCGCTTCGTCCTGGCGCAGACCTATGAGGAGGTCGGGCAGGTGGACGAAGCGATAGCGACCTACGAGGAGATCCTGAAGGCCTTGCTCGCTCCCGACGGCGCCGTGCCCGAGCGTCATCGAGAGGCCGTCGAAATGGTCTTGACGAACATGGCGCTCGCGTATCGGCATGCCGGACGACGTGAGGAGGCGTTCCGCATCTTCGAGCGGATGCGGCGCGTGCTGGGAGAGCGGAGTCCTCGGGCGGATCTGCTCATTGTGGACACCTTCCGCGAGGAGCGCGACTTCGAGGCGATGCTCGCGCATGCGCAGGAGGCGGCCCGGCGGTATCCTCAGGAGCGGCGGTTCCGCTTGCTGCAGGCGCAAGCGCTCGGACGGCTGGGGCGCCTCGAGGAAGCCCTGCGTCTTCTGGACGGCTTGCTCACCGGGCTCAGCGAGGATATCGAAGTGCTTTCGACGAAAGCCCTCGTGCTCAGCGAGGCCGAGCGATATGCGGAGGCCGAGGCCGTCGTGCAAGAGGCCCTGCGGCGCGATCCGCGCAACAACGGATTGCTCATTCAATTGAGTCTGATCCAAGAGCGATTGGGGCGCTTCGCCGAAGCGGAAGCCACGTTGCGGCAGGTCTTGGAACGCGATGCCGATAATGCGACGGCGCTCAATAATCTCGGCTACTATCTGGCCGAGCGGGGGGAGCGATTGGACGAAGCGTTGGAGCTCATCCGTCGCGCGGTGAATATTGAGCCGACCAATGGCGCGTTCCTCGACAGCTTGGGATGGGTCTATTTCCAGTTGGGGAATCTCGAGGAAGCCGAGCGGTATCTGGAGCAGGCCGTGCTCTATCAACCGCGCGATGCGACGATTCACGAGCACTTGGGCGATCTCCATCAGCGTCGGGGTCGGCTCGATCAGGCGCTTCGCGCGTACGAGCGCGCCTTGCAATTGGCCACCGAATCGCGCGAGCGCGAGCGCCTTCAGCAGAAGCTGGAGAAGTTGCGACAAGTGAAGGGGCAGAAGTAGGGCACCGCTTTTCAGACCCGACGTGACCAAGCGCGTGGGGCGATGCGCGAAGGACGGCGGGAACGTCATCGGGCTGCTCTCGGGCTCAGCCTGGCCTTATCGGGAGCGATCGTCTTCTCGTCCTATGTCCCGGCTGGGGCGTATCTCCGGACCGTCGAGGGGTCTGGCTCGGAGCGCATCGAATGGATTCGGTTCCCACCAGCGCAACTGGAGTGGTGGATCTTCGAGGAGGTCAATCGGGAGCGAGCGCGGCGCCACCGGCCTCCGCTGGTGTGGGATGCGCTGTTGGCCGAGATCGCGCGTCAGCACAGCCAGGATATGGCCGCGCGGAGATTCTTCGGACATATTACTCCTGAGGGGGTGGATGTGGAGGCGCGCCTGCGGCGGCATGGCATCGGGCGATACCGCTCGGCGGCGGAGAACCTCGCCCTCAACTTCGATCTCATTTATCCGGTGGGGACGACGATCCATCAGTGGATGATGAGCCCCGGGCATAAGCGGAACCTCCTCGGGCCGTTCCGATACACGGGAGTTGGCGTGGCGCTCGCTCCGAGTGGGGCCTATTACATCACGCAGATCTTTCTGGATCGGTGATGCGCTTGCGCGTCCCCTCTTTCGCGAAGATCAACTGGATGTTGGAGGTGCTCGGTGCGCGCCCCGATGGGTATCATGAGGTGCGCACGGTGTTGCAAACCATTGACTTGACCGATGTGCTCGACGTGGAGCGGACCGAGGGGGAGATCGAAGTCCTCTGCGCCCATCCGGATGTTCCCGGGGGCGAAGCGAACCTCGTCTTTCGCGCCGCTCATCTGCTTCGGCGCGCGAAGGGGGTGAAGGCTGGCGCCCGAATTCGGATCGAGAAGCGAATTCCCGTGGCGGCGGGGCTGGGCGGCGGCAGCAGCAATGCAGCCGTCGCGCTGTTGACGCTGGCGCGCCTGTGGGAGGTCGCGCTTGAGGTGGGGGAGCAACTTGAGCTGGGATGTGCGCTCGGCTCCGACGTCCCGTTCTTCCTGCTGGGCGGGACGGCGCTGGGGATCGGACGCGGGGACGAGGTCTACCCGTTGCCGGAGGTGCGCGCCGATCTCCTGGTGCTCGCCAATCCGGGCTTCCCCATCTCCACGGCGTGGGCCTATCGGCAATTGACAAAGCGAGGCATCGTCGGTAACATTTCGGTTTGCTCGAGGGTGTGGTATCGCGCTGTGAGGGAGGGGGAACCCCCGCCCCTCTCCGAGATCGTCGTGGGAAACGCTTTCGAGGGGATCGTGCGAGAGCGGCATCCGGAGTTGGCGCGCGGGCTCGATCGGATGCGGGAGTTGGGGGCGGTGGTCGTTGGCCTCTCCGGCAGCGGGCCGACGATCTTCGGGGTCTTCGAGAGCGAAGACCCCGCGATCCGCGCCGAAGTCGCCTTCGCGACTCTCGGATGGTGGCGCGCGCGGACTCAGACAGTGAGCCGCCGGCAGTATTGGGAGCGCCTGTCGGCCGCCCTCTCAGATGAGGCGAGCCGCCCTTGAGCGATATTCGGCAGCTCGGATAGTCGGACAATGCTGGAGGGTGGTGAAACTGGCATCACACCGGCCTTTGGAGCCGAGGTTGAAGGTTCGAGTCCTTCCCCTCCAGCCACTTCCCCCCTGCGTTCCCGAGGCACGCGATCCTCGCCTCGAGGTCTCTGGAGCGTCGTGCGGACGAGGGCATCATGAGCGATTCCCAATACGGCGAGGGCGAAACGGATGAACGGGATGAAGATTTTCTCCGGGAACTCCAATCGAGCCTTGGCGGAGGAGATCTGTCGGTATCTGAAGGTCCCGTTGGGCGACGCCTTCTTGGGGCGCTTCAGCGATGGGGAGATCCAGTTCCAGATCCTGGAGAACGTGCGTGGCGCCGATGTCTTCGTCATTCAGTCCACGTGCCCTCCGGTGGATTCCAATCTGATGGAACTGCTCATCATGCTGGATGCTTTCCGGCGGGCATCGGCGCAGCGGATCACGGCGGTGATCCCGTACTTCGGATATGCGCGCCAGGACCGCAAGGATAAGCCGCGCGTGCCCATCTCGGCCAAGCTCGTGGCCGATTTGCTGACGACGGCCGGGGCCTCGCGCGTGCTGACCATGGATCTGCATGCCGGGCAGATCCAGGGATTCTTCAGCATTCCGGTGGATCATCTCTTCGCCGCACCGGTGCTCGTCGAGTATTTCCGAAAGAAGGCGATCCCGGATCTGGTCGTCGTCTCCCCGGATGCTGGGGGGGTCGAGCGAGCCCGCGCGTATGCCAAGCGCTTGAATGCCGAGCTGGCCATCATTGACAAGCGGCGCGAGCGGGCCAATGTCGCTGAGGTCTTGCACATCATCGGGGAAGTTCAGGGGCGCACGGCGCTCATCGTGGACGATATGATTGATACCGCGGGCACGTTGACCGAAGTGGCCCAGGCCTTGCTCGAGGGCGGGGCGCGCGAGGTCTACGCCTGCTGCACGCACGCGGTCTTCTCCGGACCGGCCATTGAGCGGATCGAGCGCGCGCCGTTGAAGGAGGTGGTCGTGACCAATACGATCCCGCTCTCGCCCCGCGGTCAGCAGGTCCCGAAGATCACGTGCTTGAGCGTCGCGCCGCTTCTTGGCGAAGCTATTCGTTCGATTCACGAGGAGACATCCGTCAGTCGGTTGTTCATTTGAGGAGCCTTCCTGTGGCGTTGAGGAGGGAGATCATATGGGCCTTTTGGAGGTGACCATACCGGCGGAGATTCGGACGCGCCTGGGCAAAGGAGGCGCGCGACAGTTGCGTCGCGTGGGAAAGGTCCCGGCGATCCTCTATGGCGGCGCGGAGCCGCCGGTGCCGATCGCCGTGGAGAAAGGGCGCGTGTTGGAGATCTTCCGCAAGTACGGGCATACGAGCATCTTCTCGCTGGCTCTGGACGGGCGGACCGTGCCCGTGATCATCAAGGAGTGGCAATTGGATCCCATCACGGGCATGCTCCTTCATGTGGACTTCCTGCGCGTGGATCTCACGAAGCCCACGCGTGTGAAGGTCCCGGTCGAAGTGGTCGGTGAGGCCATTGGGGTCCGGCAGGGCGGGCTGCTTGACTTCGCGACGCATGAGTTGGAGATCGAGTGCTTGCCGACGGAGATCCCGCCGCGCCTTCAAGTGGACGTGAGCGCTCTGGAGATCGGCGATCACATCGCGGTGAAGGACTTGCCGCTTGGCGATCGCGTTCGTGTCCTGGATGATCCCGAGCGCGTGATCGTGAGCGTGCTCGCGCCGCGTGTGGCCGAGGAGGAGGCAGCAGCGCCGACAGCGGGCCCGACCGAGCCCGAAGTCATCAAGAAGGGCAAGGCGGAGGAGGCCAAAGAGTAAGGCGTGACGCGGGGGAAGGGGAATGAAGGCGATCGTCGGGTTGGGAAATCCGGGTCGGGCCTACGCTCGAACGCGGCATAATCTGGGATTTCGCGTCGTGGATCGTCTGGCGGAGATCGCCGGCGCGACCCTCGAGCGCGTGGAGGCCGAGGCGCTCGTGGGAGAAGCGCACATAGAAGAGGCCGCCGTCCTTCTGATCAAGCCGCAGACGTACATGAATCTGAGCGGGCGCGCCGTCGGGGAACTGGTCCGACGCTACGGAATCCCGCTGCCGGAACTGCTGGTCGTGCTCGATGACCTCGATCTCCCACTGGGGACGATTCGGATTCGGCGGAAGGGAAGTGCGGGCGGCCATCGGGGGCTACACTCGGTGATCGAAGCGCTCTCCAGTTCGGCATTCCCCCGGCTGCGGTTGGGAATTCGACCTGCGAGTCCGATTGAGGATACGGTCGCGTTCGTCCTCTCTCCGTTCGAGCCCGGGGAGGAGCCGATCGTGGAGGGGATGATCGAGCGGGCGGTCGCCGCCGTGAGGATGTGGGTGCGAGAGGGGATTGAGCGGGCGATGGCCGAATTCAATGCCCGACGAAGCGAGCCAGAGGTGCGGCTCGCCGAGCCGTCTCCGGTCGGAAGCCCCGCGCGCGAGGTGGAGAGGACGTGATCCGGAGCGCGCGGGAGAAGCACCCGACCGACTCCTCGCTCCGCCCCGGGAGGCGGAGCTGTTCGACGCCAGGAGAACATCCGTGAGGAGGTGAAGAAGGCGTGAGGAAGTACGAACTGCTCTTCATCGTTCGTCCGACGCTGTCGGATCAGGAGGTCGCCGCCTTCATCGAACAGGTGAAGGGGCATATTGGGAATGTGGGAGCGACGATCACTCAGGTCCAGAACCTCGGGCGTCGCCAGCTCGCGTACGAGATTGATCATGTGCGCGAGGGGACGTATGTGCTCATGCATTTTGAGGGGAGCGGGGTGGAGATCGCGGAGTTGGATCGCCGCTTGCGCGTCTCCGATGCCGTCCTGCGCCACATCATCATTCGTATTGATGAAGAGCTCAAGCGCGCGGAGCGGATGAAGCGCCGGCGGCAGCGGAAAGCCGCGCGTCGCGCGCGCGCGGCCTCCCGACCAACGCGCGAGGGGGCGAAAGGGAAGGGGGGAAGTGGAGAGGAGAAGTCATGAGGAGAATTTCGCGAGAGGGAGGTGAAGGAAGATGGCGGCTGCGGAGAATGTGAGCGCTTCACCGACGACAAGTGCGAGTCCCCCACAGCGGGTGCGCCGTCGTCGCGAATGCCGTTTCTGTCGGGAGAAGATCGATCTGATCGACTACAAGGACGTGGAGACGTTGAAGGCGTTCACGCCCGAGCGGGGGAAGATCATGCCCCGCCGTCTCTCGGGCGTGTGCGCGCCGCATCAGCGCATGCTGACGCGCGCGGTCAAGCGCGCGCGCAATATGGCGCTGCTGCCCTATGTGACGGATTGAACGCTGGGGCGGGACGTCTCCTGACCCGTGAGTCAAGATCGGGAGGGAGAGAGATGGCGACGGTGGAGGTCTTGTTGCGAGAGGACGTCGAACATCTGGGGCGCCGGGGGGAGATCGTGCGCGTGAAGGCCGGGTACGCGCGGAACTATCTTCTGCCGCGCGGACTGGCCGTGCTCGCCACGTCGGCGAACGTGAAGGCGATCGAGCAGGAGAAGCAACTCCTCCAGCGACGCGAAATGCGCGAGCGCGCGCAGGCCGAGACGGTGGCCGAGCGGCTTCGGGAGTTGGTGCTCACGTTCTCGCGCAAGGTCGGCGATCAGGATCTGCTCTTCGGCTCGGTCACCGCGCTGGACATCGCGCAGGCGCTGGCCGAGCGTGGGATCGAGGTGGATCGGCGCAAGATCCTCCTGGAGCATCCGATCAAGTACCTGGGCGAATACACGATCCCGGTGAAGTTGCATCGCGAGGTGACGGCCGAGGTCAAGATTCAGGTCGTTCGCGAGGAGAGCGCGTCCTGAATCCGGCCGAGCGCATCGGGAGGCGATCTTCATCGGTGGGCTCTCGAGCGCCGTGCGGTGAATCGCATCGTCCCCTCGCTTCGGAGAGGCGTCTTTGAACGCCGTCCGTCTCCGTGCGCGCTGAGGCCTCGGGGGCATGGGGGATGACGATTGATGGCATTCTCTTAGCGGCGGGACTCTCGCGACGATTCGGGCGTCCGAAGCAACTGGTGGAGTGGCGGGGGAAGCCACTGGTTCGGCACATGGCGGAGACGGCTTTGGCCTCTCGGTTGCGGCATGTCATCGTCGTCCTGGGGCATGCGGCGCCCGAGGTGCGTCGCGCATTAGCGCCCCTTCTGCCGAACCCGCGTCTTCGCCTCGTCTTCAATGCCGAGTATGAAGAGGGGCAAGCCAGCTCCATTCGCCGCGGGTTGCGCGCGCTCGCTCCCGGAGCGGACGCCGCGATGTTCCTGACATGCGATCAACCGTTGCTCACCCCCACTCTGCTGGATGCGCTCATTGAAGCCTTCGTTCGGCATCGTCCCTTGATCTGCTATCCCATTCACGAGGGGGTGCGGGGGAGTCCGGTGATCTTCGCCGCCGAATTGTTCCCGGAGCTTCAGGCGCTCTCGGGCGATGTCGGAGGGCGCGTCCTGATCGAGAAGTATCGGGCTCGCGTGCACGAGCAGAAGATCTCGTCAGCCGGGCCGCTCACGGACGTGGATACGCCGGACGATCTTCTCGCTCTTGAAGACGAAGCCGATCCGCCGGAAGGGGCTCGCGCGGCCTCATTCGGGTCGTCGCGCTCGCGGCGCGCCGATGGGAGCGCTCCTGGGGAGGAATGGCGCGCGGCTCCTCTCCCCTTCCCCGACCCTGTATCGGAGGCCGCCGACGTCCTCATCGTCTGCGATGGGAGCAGTCGGCGTCTGCCGTCTGGAGAACGTCGCGCGGCGGCTGCGGCCATTGTGAAGCGGGGCTCGGAGGTCGCGATCGTCGGCCAGTATTTGGGCGCGGCGACCAATCAGCAAGCGGAGATCGTGGCGGCCTGCTTGGGCTTGGAAGCCATCGCGACGCCCTCTCGCGTGCGCGTGCTCACGGACTCCGCGTACGTGGTGCGCACGATGCAAGGGCTCTATAAGCGCCGGGCGAATCACGCCCTGTGGGAGCGCTTGGAGCGCGCGGCTCGGCCCCATGTGGTCGCCTGGGTGTGGACGCCAGGGCACGCGGGACATCCGCTGCAGGAGGTGTGCGATCGCGCCGCGCGGCTCATCTCGCGGGAGGGTCGCGTGGATCCGGCAGAGTTAACGGCGCTTCTTGATCGCCACCTCGCCTCGCGTGAATCGCCGACCGAGTCGGCCTCGCCGTAGCTCATGCGCCACGCTGGCGGCGCCGCGTGGCGATCTCCTGACGGAGCGTCTCCAGAATATGAGCGCCGGGCGCGACTTCCTCCAGGCGCTTGAGCAAGGCTTCGGCTTCTTCCAGCTCCCCCTTCTCGGTCAGCGCCACGATGAGATTGTGCAAGGCCTGCGGGTGTTTCGGCTCCGCGACGAGCGCCCGCCGATATTCGGCGATCGCGCGCTCCAGCTCGCGCGGCTGACGCTTGTAGAACGTGAGGCCATAGTCCGTGCGCACGTTCACATCCTCAGGGTTTCGAGCCAGAGCGCGCTCATACCAGCGTCCGGCCTCCCGGAAGTGCGCGTTCGCTTGGGGCACGTCCTGATGTTGCAGATAATGGTCGCCGAGGTCGAAGTGGATATTCCCCAGTTGGACGAGCGTGTTGTAATCGTCCGGCCGAAGTGTGTTCGCCCGCTCGAAGTATTTCAACGCCTGCTCCAATCGGCCCGCGCGATAGAGCAAGGTCCCCGCCGCGATCTGCGCGTCGAAATTTTGCGGCTGCTCATCGGCCCGTTGCACCGACTGAGCGATCTCGCCCTCGCTCGGGCCGATCGGCGGGTGTCCCGGAGGCAACTGCCCCGTCATGGTCGGTGAGGGGGAGGGCGCGTTCGCCCGATTGTAGTGGTTCGCGTAGAAGAAGCCCGCGATGAAGCCGATCAACAGCCCGATGATCCCGAAATAGAGGTTTCGCATCCCCGATCTCCTCCAGAGCGAGGATTATACCGTTCGCGGGCGGCTTGGCGCCACCGATCCCGGCATCGGCGTCTGATCGAGGACGCCGTCACGGGAGCGCGAGAGCGGTTCGCTCCCTCGGCGCTGCGGTGTACAATTACCCTCTCTCGCGAGGATGCCGGAGACCGCGAAAGGAGCGGGCTATGATCGAAGGAGTCCGGGTGAAACCACTGCGCATGATCCCCGATGAACGGGGACGCTTGATGGAGCTCCTGCGCGCTGACGATGAGATCTTCATCAAATTCGGGCAGGTGTACATGACGACTGTCTACCCCGGTGTGGTGAAAGCGTGGCACTATCACAAGAAGCAGTACGATAACTTTGTGGCCGTTCGTGGCATGATCAAGCTCGTGCTCTACGACGCGCGCGAGGATTCGCCCACGCGGGGGGAGATCAACGAGTTCTTCATCGGCGACTGGAATCCACAACTGGTGCAGATTCCGCCTGGCGTCTATCACGGCTTCAAGTGCATCAGCGAGACCGAGGCGATCGTCATCAACATTCCGACCGAGGTCTACAACTACGCCCAGCCGGACGAGTATCGTCTCGATCCGCACAAGGGGGGCATTCCTTATGATTGGGCGAGGAAGGATGGGTGATGCGCGCGGGAGGAGGTGCCTGCTCGGCGCGGTGGGGCTTGCGGGGGTCTTGCTCTTGGGCCTTTCGAGCATGGTGATGGCGCAGGCCGGGCGACGGCGCCAACCGCCGCCTCCCCCGAAGGCCGAGCAGAAGCGAACGCCGCCGACGGAGGAGAAGTCCGCGGCGGCTCCGGTGGTGAAAAAGGGTGCGGAGATCATCGAAGAGCTGAACTTGCCGGAGCAGGCGACGACACGGGTGCGATTGCGCAATGGGCTGACGCTCATTGTGCGCCAGCGGTATCGGTCTCCACTGGTCGGCATCGCCGTCGTCGTGAAGGCGGGCCGCTTGGCCGAACCGCCGGGAATCGCTCGGCTCGTCGGGAGGCTCTTGTTCCAAGGGACCCTGTCGCGCCCGGGTCTTCGACCGCTTGGGGATATGCGCGCGCTCGGCGGCGAACTGGTCGTCGAGGAGCAGTTGGATCGAACGTGCTTTCGGGTGACCGTTCCGGCCGAGCACGTTCGGCAGGCCCTCGACATCCTAGCGGATGGGCTTCAACATCCCGCGTTCGACGAAGCGACCGTGCGGCAGGAGATCGAGCGGCTCCTTCACGAGGAGCGGGTGCGAGACGATCAGCCTGAACGGTTCGCGCGCGAGCGCGCGGGGGCGCTCGCCTGGGGGGAACGGTATCGCGGATTCCGTCCGCTCCGCGAGCAGGCGGGGACGCTGCGCGCACTCACGCGCGATATGCTTGTGGATTTTCACCGGCAGCAGTATCGCGGTGAGAAGATGGTGATCGCTCTGGTAGGCGCCGTCAATACGGCCGAGGTCCTGGAGCACGCGCAGCGCCTCTTCGGGGATCTCCCTTCGGTCGAGAAGGCAGCCGTTCCCGAAGCGCGGAAACCGGCCGAGAGCGAATCCGCCCCATCGCCCGTCTCTGCACGTGGGGTCGCGCCGGAGGCGCCTCAGGCGACGGGGCCATCGGTCCCGAGCGTGCGATACGGTTTCGATCATGGCGATCTCAGGGTCGCGCTGCTCACGATCCTGCATGAAGTTCCGGAAGCGCTCATCTCTGGCGATCCGAAAGGGGATTGGCGCCTCCTGCTTCACCTGCTGGCGGCGGCTTCAGCGCAGGGGCGGGCTTCGCGAAGTGCGCTCAGTGTGCGCGAGGATCGGCGAATCGCGGCCGAAGTGACGGCTGAACCCATGATGGCCGAGAGCGGCGGCGCGCTTCTGGTCCAATGGCGCGTGGATCCGGCCGATCGGGAGCGCGCGCTGTGGGCGTATCTGGAAGAGATTGGGAAGCTGCGACGCTTGCGGCTCTCGCCCGGAGAGCTGCAGCGCGCGCGCTCGCTCCTGGAGCGGCAGTGGCTCCAGCGGACGATGACATACGTCGGCGAGGCTGAGCAGTTGGCGCTGGAGGAGGCCGCTTCGGGTGACTTCCGCCTCGCCGACCAGTGGATCGCTCGACTCAGTGAGGTCACTGCGGAGCAACTGCGCGCGTTCGCCGAGCGTTGCTTTTACGTCGGTCAGATGACGCTCCATGAATATCTGCCTCCGGAAATCGCTCCTCTGCCGAGCGGGGCCGAATTCGCGGCTCGGATCGCCGCGCGCGTTCCCGATCTGACGGAGCGAGCACTCCCGGCGGATCGCATCGCTCAGTTCCCCGAAGTTCCGATAGCGCCGCAGGGGAGCCGTCGCGGGCACGAGGGCGAAGGTGAGGCTGTCGTCTTCTCCCTTCAGCCGGAGCCTCTGCGTGACTTCTCCGTGTTTGAGGGGCCACGCGCCTTCGTGCGAGAGGATCGCTCGCGCCCGATCCTGAGCGTCGGTCTCTTCTTCCAGGGCGGACGAGTCGCCGAGACCCCGACGACGGCGGGTCTGACCGAGCTGATGTTGCGCGCGGTGCTCCGGGGCACGCGCGGCCGCGCGCCGCTCTCAGCGGTGGAAGCGGCTATGCGTCTGGAGCAATGGGGTGCCGATATCGCGCTCGTCAACGCGCCCGACTTCTTCGGATATGTGCTCACGGTCCCCTCGCGGAATCAGGATCACGCGCTGCGACTGCTGGTGGAGCTGCTGGAGCGACCGGCTCTGGCCGAGGAGGAGATTCGCCTGGAGCAAGCGCGCCTGCTTTCGGAGCTGCGCGCGCGACGCGCGGATCCCATCCGGCGGGCTCGCGATTTGGCCGCGCGCGCCCTCTACGCCGAGACGCCCTATGGGAGGCCGCCCGAAGGCGAGGAGGATGCGGTGCGCGCGCTCACGCCCGAGCAGGTGCGCGCTTGGTATGCGCAGACGATCGCGCGACAGTTCCCCCTCATCCTCGTCGTCGGGGACACGGACGGATCGGCGTTGATCTCGAATATCGTCGCGCGGGAGATTCGCCGTCAGGATGTGGCCCGTATGTTTCACGCCGCACTACCGAAGCCTTCGATGGAGACGCGCTCGCTCGCGGAGGAGATGCACGTGCACACCGCCGTTCAAACGTTCGCCTGGCTTGGGCCATCGAGCCCGAATGCGGACGAAATGGCGCTTCGCGTGTGGCGCGCGCATCTGGCCGGATGGGGGGGCGAGCTGTGGCGAGCGCTTCCCTCGGCGGCGTCCGTGCTCGAGGTCAGCGTGGAGCCGCGCCGGCTCGGCGGGATGATCGCCCTCACCATCGCGGTCGCGCCCGAGCAGGCGGGGCGCGCGCAACAGAGCCTCGAGCACATCGTGACGCACCTGGCCAAAGGCGCGCTCGGCGAGGATGCCCTGCGCCACGCCATCCAGCGCGCCGTCGTGGAACAGGCCGAGCTTTTCGAAGACCATCCGGCGCTGCTGCTCGCCTACGCGCGCGAATTCTTCATGTCGGCGCGCCCTCAGCAGGTCGAGCACGTCGCGTCGAAGCTGCCAGCGGTGACGCCCGCGGATCTCCAGCGCGTGGCGGCGACGTATACCTCGCCCTCGCGCGTGGCCATCGGCCGCGTGCGCGTTCGGGCTCAGGGCGGGGGAGCGGAACGCCTCCCTTGACCCGCGCCGACGCCAGTGCTTTAATCCGCGTCTCAACGGTCACCACAGGCGATGAGGGGCAGGGATGGAGACGACGCATTTCGCTTTGGTGCTCGTTCTCGGATTCGTCTCCGGGATGCGGCACGCCTTGGATCCGGATCATGTGGCGGCGGTCTCGACGATCGTGGCCGAGCATCGCGACCTCTGGCGCTCCTCGCGCATTGGCGCGTTCTGGGGGGTGGGGCATACGGTGACGTTGGCCGCCACCGGAGTCATCGTGTTGGCCTTCAAGCTCGTGATCCCTGATCGGCTCGCCGTCGGTTTTGAACTCGCCGTCGGTGCGATGCTCGTCATCCTCGGCGGGCAGATCCTCTGGCGCGTCGCGCGCGATCG
The DNA here is from genome assembly GCA_002898775.1 of bacterium HR08. Lineage (GTDB taxonomy): Bacteria > Acidobacteriota > Blastocatellia > HR10 > HR10 > HR10. Next base: position 25,053 of record BEHK01000021.1, read on the forward strand.
CCTTCACATTCACGCGCATGAGCATGGAGGGGAGCGGCACATCCACCTGCACTCGCATCGGCATGGTCCCGATCATCACCATGCGCACGGTCGGCGCTATGAGTATCGTTCGCTCGTGGTCGGTATGATCCATGGCCTGGCGGGCAGCGCGCCGCTCACCGTCCTCGTGCTCTCCTCCATGCGGTCGCTCGCTCAAGGCCTCTTCTATCTGGTGATGTTCGGGATCGGTTCGATCGCGGGCATGGTGCTCATCAGCACGCTCATCGGTTCACCGTTCGCCTATACGGCCAGCCGATTCGAGCGCGCCAATCATGTGCTGCGCGTCTTGGCCGGGCTGGCGAGCCTCGGCTTCGGCCTCGCCATCATCTACGAGATGGGGTTTCGCTCGGGACTCTGGTCCTGATGACGCCCTTCTTTCCGGGAGGAGGAGATGAGGTCCGCATGTGCGCTCTTCAAGCCGCTGGGGGCGACAGCGCTGGCGCTGTCCCTCACTCTCGGTGGCGCGTGGGGCCGCGAGCGTTCTCAAGAGCGGATGCTTACGGTCGAGCGCCTCTACCGTCCACCGAGTTTGAGCGGTCGGGTGCCGGCCAATGTGCGATGGTCCCCCGATGGGCGCTGGGTCACGTTCCTGGCCAGCGGCGCAGGGACCGAAGTCATGGACCTGTGGGGATACGACGTGGCCCGCCGAGAGCGCGTGCTGCTGCTGAAGGCTGAGGCGTTGGTGTCGGGCGAGCCGCGCATTTCGCCTGAGGAAGAGGCCCTGCGCGAGCGCTTGCGATTGACGTTCACGGGGATCACGAGCTATTTCTGGTCGCCCTCGGGCACGCACATCTTCATCCCCATCAGCGGCGAGTTTTATCTTTACCAATGGGCGACGCGACGCCTCACGCGATTGCTCCCCCGCGACCTCTCCCGATTCGATCCGCAGTATTCCCCCGACGGACGCTTCATCGCCTATGTCAAGCGCCACAACCTCTTCCTCGTGGATGTGTCGAGCGGTCAAGAGCGACAGCTCACGTTCGATGGGACGGAGGACGTGTCCAACGGTGTGAGCGAGTACGTCGCTCAGGAAGAGATGGATCGCTTCACGGGCTACTGGTGGTCGCCCGATGGGCAGCGCATCGCTTATCTGCAAGTGGACAACCGTCCGGTGAGGGACTTTCACATTCCGGATTATCGGCCGAACTATGTGGAGATCGAGAAGCAGAAGTATCCGAAGGCGGGCGATCCGAATGCCATCGTACGCGTGGGCGTGCTCTCGCTGCAGGACGGCCGGACGGTCTGGATGGACATGGGGTCGGAGACGGACTTCTACATCCCTCGCGTCCACTGGCTCCCGGATGGCCGGACCTTGAGCGTTCAGATTCAGAGTCGAGATCAGGATCGGCTGAGCCTCTATTTCTTCGACGCGACGACGGGGAAGGGGCGACTCGTCCTCACCGAGGTGGAGCCGGGGTGGGTGAATCTGCACGATCACCTCTATTTCTTCAAAGATGGCCGGCACTTCCTCTGGTCGTCCGAGCGCACGGGCTTTCGCCATCTCTATCTCTACGACATCGAGGGGCGGCTTGTGCGACAGCTCACCCGTGGGGAATGGCAGGTGGAGACCCTCTGCGGCGTGGACGAAGCGCGAGGCGTCGTCTATTTCACGGCGACGGAGAAGAGTCCCATGGAGCGCCATCTCTATCGCGTCGCGCTGGATGGGACGGGATTGACGCGGCTCTCGACCGAGGAGGGATGGCATGCGATCACCTTCTCCCCGACGTTCGAGTACTATCTGGACATCTCCTCGAACATCACGACGCCTCCGCGACTCAGCCTTCATCGCGCCGATGGCACGCGCGTGGCGTATATCGAGGAGAACGTCATCGAGGAGTTGCGGGAGTATGCGCTCAGTCCCGTCGAATTCCTCACGGTGCGGGCCGAGGACGGAACGCCATTGCCGGCCATGATGATCAAGCCGAAGGGATTCGATCCCCGGAGGCGATACCCCGTCATCGTCTACGTCTACGGGGGACCGCGCGCGCAAGTGGTGGTCAATCGGTGGGGCGGGGACCGGTTCCTCTGGCATCAGCTCATGGCCCAGCGCGGATTCCTCATCTTCAGCCTGGACAATCGCGGCTCTTGGGGGAGGGGGAAAGCGTGGGAGCTGAAGATCCATCGGCGGCTCGGATTTTGGGAGTTGAAGGATCAGCTCGCGGGCGTCGCGTATCTGAAGTCGCTCCCTTATGTGGATCCGGAGCGGATCGGCATTTGGGGGTGGAGTTATGGGGGGTATATGACGCTCATGGCGCTCTTCACGGCGCCGGATGTGTTCCGGACGGGGATCGCCGTCGCCCCGGTGACCGATTGGCGAAACTACGACACGCATTACACGGAGCGATACCTGGAACGCCCGCAGGAGAATCCCGAGGGGTATCGGCTCAGCTCGCCGATCACTCACGCGGCCCAGGTGAAGGTCCGATTCCTGCTCGTGCATGGCATGGCCGATGACAACGTGCACGTCCAGGATACGGTTCAGCTTGTGGATGCGCTCATCCGCGCGCGACGCCCCTTCGATCTGATGCTCTATCCGGGGGAGAAGCATGGAATCCGTGGGACTGATGCCCGAATCCATCTCTTCACCCTGATGACCGATTATTTCCTGCGCCACCTCGCTTCGCCGAAGGAGGGGGGATCATGAGCGCGCGGGGCGTCGGCGACATGGGTTTGGCGTTCGGACTCCTCATGCTTCTCTCTCCCGGGATGTGGCCGATGACGCCTCCCTCGCGGGTCGCCGAGTCGGCTCCGATCCTCTACGGATACGAGATCGTGCGGGTCTATCCGCATGATCCGGAAGCGTTCACGCAAGGTCTTGTGTACGAGGGGGGATACCTCTACGAGAGCACAGGACTGCATGGACGATCCTCGCTGCGGAAGGTGGAGCTGGAGACGGGGCGCGTCGTGAAGATGCATCGCCTTCCTCCAGAATTCTTCGGTGAAGGATTGACGCTCTGGCGAGACCGACTCATTCAGCTCACCTGGCACGAGCGCACGGGGTTCGTGTACGAGAAGGAGACGTTCCGTCTGCTCCGCACGTTCACCTATGCGACCGAGGGGTGGGGACTCACCCACGACGATCGGCATCTCATTCGGAGCGATGGGACGGCGACGCTTTACTTTCTGGATCCGGAGACGTTCCACGAGGTGCGACGCCTCGAGGTGCGCGATCGCGGCCGACCCGTGCGATTCCTGAACGAACTGGAATACGTGCGGGGGGAGATCTACGCGAATGTGTGGCAGACGGAATGCCTCGCGCGCATCTCGCCGCGGACGGGACGCGTGCTGGGCTGGATTGATCTCACCGGATTGCTGAGTCCGGAGGATCGCGCGCGTCCGGTGGATGTGCTCAACGGCATTGCGTATGACGCCGAGCGCGATCGGCTCTTCGTGACGGGCAAGCTGTGGCCGAAGCTCTTCGAGATCCGCCTGAAGAAAAAGGCGGGTTCTTCGCGCGATGGCGGGATCAGGTGTTTGGGGGAGGAGATGTCCCATGCCGCGAATCGTCTCTCTGATCGCGAGCGCGACGGAGATCATCTGCGCGCTCGGTTTTGAGGAGCATTTGGTCGGGCGGTCGCATGAATGCGATTATCCGGAATCGGTTCGGCGATTGCCCGCGTGCACGGAGCCGAAGTTCCCCGTCGAGGGCTGGAGCTATGAGATTGATGAGCGAGTGAAAGCGATCGTGCAAGAGGGCCTCTCGGTCTATCGCGTGCACGGGGAACGCTTGCGCGCGCTGCGCCCCGAGGTGATCGTGACGCAATCGCAATGCGCCGTATGTGCCGTCAGCGTGAACGAGGTCGAAGAAGCCGTGCGGGAATGGCTCGACTATCCGGTGCGCGTCGTCTCCTTGGAGCCAAACGCGCTGGCCGATGTGTGGGAGAGCATTCGGCAGGTCGCGCAGGCCCTCGGCGTCCCCGAACGAGGAGAGGAGCTGGTCGCCATATTGCGCCATCGGATGGCGGCGGTCGCTGAGACGGCGCGCGCGCGCGCGTCCAAACCCACGGTCGCTTACATCGAGTGGATCGAGCCGCTCATGGCCGGGGGGAATTGGATGCCGGAGCTCATCGAGATGGCCGGTGGGGTGAATCTCTTTGGCGAAGCGGGTCGTCACGCCCCCTGGCTGAACTGGGAGGACGTGGTGGCGAAGGACCCGGAGGTGATCGTTATCGCGCCCTGCGGTTTCGACATCGCGCGCACGCGTCGGGAGATGCCCCTCCTCACGCGGCGGCGAGAGTGGCCGCGGCTTCGCGCCGTGCGTGAAGGCCGCGTCATCGTCGCCGATGGGAATCAATTCTTCAATCGGCCAGGACCGCGCTTGGTCGAATCCCTGGAGATTTTGGCCGAGGTCCTGCATCCGACAGTCTTTCGGTTCGGTCACGAGGGCAGCGGTTGGGAGCGATGGGCGGAATGAGTCGCCTCGGACGAGCCCGCGAAGCGGACGACCGATTTCGGCCCGGGGTGAGCGAAGCGAACTCTCCCGAGTCCGCGGGAGCGGATGGCCCATGTGGAGGCGGACCGTGACGTCGCCTGTACGAGCACCGCGTGCAGCCACGCGATGGGTTGTTTCGGTCGCGTCTTGACAGAGCCTGGAGCGGCTCCTTATGCTTAGGGCGGCGATGCGGGCTCGGAGCGCACGATGGCGGTTCTGCGAAGGGGGGATTCGTCCTCGAGAAGGTTTGCACTTCCTCGGGAGTGTCTTCTTGTGCCTTCTGCTGGTGCCCGCCTTCGCCGGGACTGCTCTTGAAGAGGAGAGCGGGCAGGTCTGGCTCCGGTGTCCGTTCCGGACGATGTCAGGGACCGCGCCTTCGCCATTCTCAGCGGATCCTTCAAAGCCGGCTCTCCGGAATGCTTCGTCCGAGAAACATCTCCGGAGCAAGAGCATCCTCTCCCCCTCATGCGCGCGGCTCTCATGGCCGAAGCCGTGCGCGAGCCGATTCGATGGGGAAGCGGGCGCGAGCCTCTTCCTCCCATCGGACGGTCATCGCTTGCCGATCAAACGCGCCCCTCCCGTGTCGAAGGACACCTCGCCTCCGATGAGGATTCGGTGATCCTTCGGTCTCTTCCTTCGCTCTCGGCGAAGGTCTGCATTGGGGAGGGGGGCGTGAACGTGGAGTTGATTGTCGTCATACTTCTGGTCGCCATCTTCTACGGTGGCATTGCCTTTTTGATCTGGAAGAACAGAACACAGCGGGCGGCTTCGGCGGAACGCCCATCGGAACCGGAGGAGGCGGTGTCGCCGGAGGATGAAGTGTCGGTCTCCCGCCGTCGGGAGGAGAAGAAGAGCGCTCGCTGAACGCGGCGAGCGCTGGGGCGAGTCCACCTGCGCCTTCCGGCGCGGAGAGGAGGAGGAAGATGGCCGATTTTCATCAGACGGGAGTGGTCGCGACGTTACACCGATTGGTGCCGGGAGGATTGGAGCGCTTGGAGCGCGAACTGGCGCTATATGCCGAGCAGCGACCGATC
>BEHK01000022.1 GCA_002898775.1 bacterium HR08
GGCGCGCGCCTGAGGCTCAGTGAGGTGGTGGGCAAGCCGGTGATCGTCGGTGGGATCGTGGGGAGCGTTTTGCACGGGATCAGTCCGCACATCTCCAGTTTGGCGGAGTTGATCGCGGCGGCGGCCTTGGGGAGCGTCGTTTATGTCCTCGTCGTCGGAGGATGGAGTGAGGTCGGAGAACTGCTCTTTCGGCACCTGCGGGTATGGCGGTTGAATTCGCTGAGAGTCATCTCACCGCTCGAACAGAAGTGAGCCAGGCGCCGTCGTCGTTCGGCACAGCGCGCTCTTGTGATGCGATCGGGGAACGGCGCGCGGAATCCTCGGATGGACGAGCGCGACGCGCTCCGCGCGTAGCCGTCCTCATTCCGACATATCGTCGGCCGGCGTATTTGGAGCGTTGTCTGCGCGCCGCCCTTCGTCAGACGTATCGTCCGCACAGTATCGTCGTCGTCGTGCGCGAGGAGGACGAGGAGTCCAAGGCGGTTGTGCACCGATTTCAAGCAGAAGCGCACGGGAGGGGGGCGACGGACGCCGCTTCGCCGAATCTCCGTGCGCACTCCTCTGAGCATTCGCAGCGCCTCCGGGGATCGGGCGTGGAGATTCAGATGGTGAGCGTCGCGCGGCCCGGTCCGGTATGGGCTTTCAAGCGGGGGATCGAGGTCCTTCGCGCGCGCACGGACATTGATCTCGTCTTCGTCACAGATGATGATGCTGCAGCGGAGCCGGAATGGATCGAGCGAGGGAGCCGTCATTTCAGCGATCCAACAGTCGGGATTGTGGCCGGTCGCCTCATCCCGTATCGAGATGGCCGTCCGGTGATCTCACCTCCGGTGAAGCGCGTCGGGCAGCTCACCTGGTATGGCCGATACGCGGGAGGATTCGACCGGTCGGGGGATACACGCGGACCGGCGCCGGTCGCCGGATTTCAAGGCGGCAATGTCGCCATCCGACGCGCGCTGCTTGAGCACATTGAGGTAGACACGCGGGTCGTCGGCTATGGCATTCAGTTCGAGTTGGATCTCGCCCTTCAAGTTCGGCGGCTCGGCTACTGCATTCTCTTTGATCCCGAATGTCGCGTGCACCATTTTGAAGCTCCGCGCCCCGTCCCTGAGGAAGCCCGCGAGGATCTCGCGCGGCTGATCTACGCCTACAGTCACAATCACACGTATCTCATGCTGAAGCATCTGCCGCTTCTGCAGAAGCTCGCGTTTCTCCTCTACTTCTTCGTGAGGGGGGAACGGCGATCGCTGGGTCTGGCGACGCTCTTCTGGGCGATCGTGCGCTCCCCTCGCTCCTCATGGCGCAAGGAGGCGCGCGCGGCGTTCGTGGGGAAATGGCACGGGATTCGGACCTATTGGCGGTGGCGAAAAATCGCGCGGAATCGAGGGCGATGTTGCGGGCGACCCCTCATCACGGATTCCTGATTCGAGCCTTGGCGGCGACCTTCGCCATCGCCGTGCTCGCGGGGCTTGGCTTGGCGCATCTTCTGCTCCGGGCCGATTGGAGGACGACGGTCATCGCCTTCATCTTCGTCGGGGCCGGAGTGGTGGGCCTTCACATCTTGAGGGATTGGCGATTCGGCATCGTGAGCTTCTTCGCGTGGATCGTCCTGGAGGATGCGATCCGAAAGTACCTCGGCAATCGGATTGTCCTCTACGGAGCGAAGGATGTATTGATCGGGCTGACCTATGTCAGCTTCCTCTTCGCTCAAGCCGTGCGGCGGCGGTCCTGGGAGTTTCGCAATCCGATTCGCGCGCCGCTGATCGCGCTGATCGCACTGGCGGTGGCCGAATGTTTCAATCCGCAGATCGAGCACCCGCTGATGCCCGTGATTGGGATGCGCATGTATTTCCTCTACGTCCCGCTCTTCTATCTGGGCTATGCGTATGCCGACTCCGAGGAGCGGATGCGCCGCTTTCTTCTGTTCGCTCTGGCGCTCGGAGCTGTGGTCTCCGGACTCGGGGTGATCCAGGCCATGATCGGCTTGGACTTCCTGAACCCGAAGGGGTTCGTCCCCGGGCTTCGGCTGGAACTGATTCGCGTGGCTCCGGAGAGCCGGATGGCTGTCCCTCGGCCGACGTCGGTCTTTGTGGACGCCGGGCGATTCGCCCATTATCTCTTCATCCTGTTCTTCCTCGGACTGGGCGCGATCTCCTATTGGCATGCTCTTCGAGGCGAGCAAGAGGGGCGGAGAAGGGGGGATGAGGAGACCGGACGCGGCCGTCGTGAGATGCGAGCGCTCTTGGGGCTGATGCATCGGACGCCATCGGCGTTGCGCCGTCAGGAGTGTCTGGTGTGGATCGCGTTCGGAATGATCGGCGCGGGGCTCATCGTGAGTGCGCAACGCGCCGCGCTCGTACTGGCGGGCGCGGCGCTCCTCATCCTGGTAGGAATAGCATGTCGCCAGCGGTTCGCGTCCTGGATCGCTCGGTGTCGGGAATCGGCCTTCCCTCTGGGGAAGATCGTGGTGGGGATGGTGCTGGCGCTCTCGGGATTGGCCCTGTTTCACACGGAGCATCTGATCGCCCTCTACCGGTTTTGCGCGGAGACGCTCTCGCCTCTGGCGCGAGAATCAGAAGTGACCTGGCGTCCTAAGGTCTACTGGACGGACATTCTCGTGGCGCTGCGGGAATCACGCGCCTTCGGGCATGGGACGGGGACAGCCTCGCTCGGGCTCACCTATCTCTACGGTCTGGACGACTTCTATTCCGGAGGGACGTGGTCGCCCTATCGCGTCGAGGGCGGATATGCCTCCGTCATTTGGGAGTGGGGGATCGTCGGGGTCGGGCTTTGGATGTGGTGGACGCTGGCCTTGATATGGGTCGCCGGACGCACGGCGCGGCGGCTCGCGTCCTCCCGATTCTTCGGGCTCGCCGTGGCGCTCGCGCTCTTTCTGGCGTTCCTGCACGTCCCCTATTTCTTCTTGGGACTGTCCGTGTATCAGAACTACGTGAACAACGCCTATCACTGGTTCCTCAGCGGCATGCTCTTTCGCTTGCCGAAGCTGGCCGGAGGCAGGTCCGAAGCGCTCACGACCTGATCCTCGGGGGGAGCGGAATGCCCGAGATCCTCGTCTTAGCCACGGATGCTCAGACGCGCGGGGGGATACAACGATACGTGCGGCACTTGGTCGAGAGCCTTCGCGCGCTGTGCGGCCCCCAGGCCGTGCGCGTGCTCTTTCTCTGGAGGACGACCGCTCCGCCGAGCTTTCGGGAGAAGCTCGCGTTCGTTCGCTCGGGAATTGGCGAGGTGCGGCGGAGGCCACCGTCGCTCATCCTCAGCACGCATGTGGGGATTGCGCGCGTGGCGGCGGTCATGAAGAGGATTTGGGGCATCCCGTACCTCGTCCTCGCGCATGGGGATGAAGTGTGGGGGAGCGCGCCATCCTATGCGCTCCGAGCCGCGGACGTCGTGCTCAGCATCAGCCGTTTCACGGCCGAGCGCCTCATCCGCCGACATGGTGTGGAGGCTCAGAAGATTCAACTCCTCCCGCCGGCTCTTGATCCCGAATTCCTTCGCTCGCCGGTCTCGCCGCAACAGGTGGTCGAGCGGCATGGGCTTCGCGGCAAGCGCGTGCTCCTCACCGTCAGTCGCCTGACGGCGCGGGGACGCTACAAGGGGCATGAGGTCGTGATGCGCGCTCTCGTTCAGGTTCGACGCGTCCTGCCCGAGGTCGTCTACGTGATCGTCGGCGACGGGGATGATCGGCCGCGTTTGGAACGGCTGGCTATCGAGTTGGGACTTGGCGAAGCCGTCCACTTCGCGGGCGACGTGGACGATGCTTGGCTGGCCGCCTATTACCGCAGTTGCGATCTCTTCGTGATGCCGAGTCGAACGCGGCTGGAGGACCCGTGCGAGGGCGAAGGCTTTGGGATCGCCTATCTGGAGGCAGCGGCTTTCGGCAAGCCGGCCATCGCGGGTCGCGAAGGAGGGGGTGCCGAAGCCGTTCTCGATGGCGTGACCGGCGTGCTCGTCAACGCGGCCGATCCGGAGGAGGTCGCTCGGGCGATCCTCGAGCTCTTGCAAGATGAGGCTCAACGGCAATCCTTGGGTGAGCGCGCGCGCGAACGCGCGTGGCGGGACTTCACGCTCGAACGGTTCCGGCAGAACGTGGCGGCGATCTTGAGGAGGGTGATGCCTGCGGAGGGGCGGGGCGGTGGACCCTGTCGTGCGATCGTCCATCCGTCGGACGACGGAGACGCCGATGCGCATTTTGAAGATCACACGCTGCTTCTATCCGGCTCTGGCTGGAGGGGGGATGAGTCAGACGGTCACTCACCTCGCGCGCGAGTTGGTTCGCCGCGGGCATGAGGTGACTGTCTACGCCTCGAACCTTCTGGATGCCACCCAGCGGTTGTCGGATCGAACGCTGGTGAGCCGGTGGGAGGGGATCCGCGTCGTCTACTTCCACACCGTCGTGCGGTATCGGTGGGATGGGGTGCAACCGGACATCTTCCGGCACCTCGGCGCGCTCGCGGAGTTCGATCTCATTCACGTCTATGGCGTGCGGGATTTCCTCTCGACGGTCGTCTGTTGGGCGGCTCGGCGGCGAGGTCTCCCCTACGTCGTGGAACCGATGGGGATGCTCATGCCCATCGGTCGGAGTCTTCGAAAGAAGCGCGCGTACGATCGGCTCTTCGGGCGCGCGCTCCTGGCGCGGGCCGCGCGCGTGATCGTGACGTCGGTGCAAGAGGCGGAGGAGGCTCACGCCTGGGGAATTCCCCGCGAGAAGATCATCGTGCGCCGGAATGGGATCGAGCTCTCGGAGTTCGACCCGCTGCCGCCGCGCGGGGCTTTTCGCGCGCGCCTGGGCATTGGAGACGATCAGCGTGTGGTGCTCTATCTGGGTCGGCTCGCGGCGAAGAAGAACGTTCCGCTTCTGATCGAAGCCTTCGCCGAGGCGCGTGGGCCGGAAGCCGTGCTTCTGATCATCGGTCCGGATGATGGGGACGGAACGCGTTCGGCCATCGCGCGGGCGATCGCGCGCGCGCGCCTGGGGGATGCCGTTCGGGTGCTGGGGCCGCTCTACGGGCGCCAGCGGGTGAGGGCGCTTGTGGACGCCGATGTGGTGGTCTTGCCTTCGATCCACGAGAATTTCGGCAATGTGGTGGCCGAGGCCCTCGCCTGTGGGACGCCCGTCATCGTGACGAATCGGTGCGGGGTGGCCCCTTTGGTGGAAGGGCGCGCCGGGATCGTGATCGAACCGGAGAAGGAGGCCTTGAAGCGCGCCTTGCGCCTCATGTTGGAGGATGAGGCGCAGCGCCGACGTTTCGCCGAGAACGCGTTCCGGTTGCGGGAAGCGCTCTCTTGGGAGGAGCCGGTGCGGCAACTGGAGAGCCTTTACGCAGAGATCATTCGTCGGGCGCCGCGCGAGCTCTCCGCGGATGGGGAAGAAAGGGGGGAGGTACGATGACCGTTATCCTGGGCATCAATGCGTATCATGCGGATGCTTCGGCCGCGTTGGTCATAGACGGGACGCTGGTGGCGGCGGCTGAGGAGGAACGCTTCGCGCGCGTGAAGCACGTGGCGGGATTCCCTCATCAGGCCATCGCCTATTGCCTGAGGGCCGCGGGGGTCACGCCTCGGGAGATCACGCACATCGCCGTCTCGCGGAATCCTCGCGCTCGGCTCCATCGCAAGCTGCTCGCCCTGCTCGCCCATCCCCCGCGTTGGGATCGAATCGTCAGTCGGATGAAAAACGCCTCTCGCCTCCAAGACGTGAAGACCGCGCTCGCTCGGGGACTCGACATAGATCCCCGCGAGCTGCGCGCGTCGGTGCACTACGTCGAACATCACCGCGCACATTTGGCGAGTGCGTTCTTCGTGTCCGGGTTGGAGGAAGCCGCTGTGCTCTCGGTGGATGGGATGGGCGACTTCGTGAGCACGATGTGGGGGATCGGGCGGGGATCGCGGATGGAGGTCCTGGGCGCCGTGCCGTTCCCTCATTCCCTGGGCGTCCTCTATACGGCCGTGACGCAGTATCTCGGATTCCCCAACTACGGCGACGAATACAAGGTGATGGGATTGTCCGCCTATGGGGAGCCGATCTATCGGGATCGCTTCCGTCAGATGGTGCGCATGGGCGATGGTCTCAGCTACCGGCTCGACCTCTCCTACTTCACCCATCACACGGACGGCGTCTCGATGACGTGGGATGAGGGCGCGCCCGTACTCGGCCCGCTCTATTCCTCGAAGTTGATCCGGGCTTTTGGGCCGCCGCGCGAGCCGGGGGCTCCCCTTCGTTCCGAGCATGCGCAGATCGCGGCTTCGCTTCAAGCGGTGCTGGAAGAGGTCCTGCTCACTCTGCTCATCCGGCTCTCCGAGCGCACGCGCGTGAAGGCTTTGTGTTTGGCCGGGGGGGTCGCGTTGAATTGCGTCCTCAACGGGAAGATCCTTCGGCACACCCCCTTCGAGCGCCTCTACATCCAACCGGCCGCCTCGGATGCGGGGACGAGTCTCGGCGCGGCCTTCTACGTGTGGCATGAGCATCTGCGGCGCCCGCGCGCGTTCATGATGGAGCATGCGTATTGGGGGCCGGAATGGTCCGAGGGCGAGCTGCGAGCGGTGCTGCATCGTCATGGACTCGCCGCGCGGCGCGTGGCGACCGAGGAATTGATCGAGATCGTGGCGCGAGCACTGGCCACGGGGAAGATCGTGGGCCTCTTTCAGGGGCGGATGGAGTTCGGCCCTCGGGCGCTCGGGAATCGCAGCATCCTCGCCGATCCGCGTCGTCCGGAGATGCGCGAGGTCCTCAATCGTCGCGTCAAGCATCGGGAGCCTTTTCGACCCTTCGCCCCCTCCATCCCGGAGGAAGCCGTGGGGGAATATTTCGAGCAGACGCACCCCTCGCCCTTCATGCTCCTGGCCTATCCGGCGCGGCCCGAAAAGCGCGCGCTCATCCCGGCCGCGCTTCATGTGGATGGAACGGGGCGCGTGCACACCGTCTCCCGCCGGGTCAATCCCCTCTTCTGGGAGATTCTCGCTCGGTTCGGGCGTTTGACCGGAGTCCCTGTTCTCATCAACACCTCGTTCAACGAGAACGAACCGATCGTGTGCCATCCGGAGGAGGCCATTCGGTGTTTCCAACGGACGCGGATGGACCTGCTGGCCATCGGTCCCTATCTCATCGCGAAGGAGGACGGCGATGTCGTTCTGGGCGGATAAGCGCGTGGTCGTCACCGGAGGAGCCGGATTTCTCGGATCGCACGTCGTGGAGAAATTGCGGGAGCGCGGCTGCCGATACGTCTTCGTCCCGCGGAGCGCGGTCTATGATCTGCGCGAGAAGGCGGACATCGTGAGGCTGCTCGCGGATACAGTCCCGGATATCGTCATCCATCTGGCCGCGCGCGTCGGCGGCATCGGCGCGAACGCGCGCGAGCCCGGGCGCTTCTTCTATGAGAACGCCATCATGGGCATTCAACTGATGGAGCAGGCGCGGCGCTTCGGCGTCGAGAAGTTCGTCGTCGTCGGGACGGTGTGTTCGTATCCGAAGCATACGCCCGTGCCCTTCCGCGAGGAAGACTTGTGGAACGGATATCCGGAGGAGACGAACGCGGCGTATGGACTGGCCAAGAAGATGCTCATCGTGCAAGCGCACGCCTATCGTCAGCAGTATGGGTTCAATGCCATCTCGCTGCTGCCGGTGAATCTCTACGGGCCGCGCGATAATTTCGATCCCGAGACCTCGCACGTCATCCCCGCGCTGATTCGAAAATGCTTCGAGGCCATGGACGAAGGTCGGGATCATATCGTCGTGTGGGGGACGGGGCGCGCCTCGCGCGAATTCCTCTACGTGGAGGACGCCGCCGAGGCCATCGTGTTGGCGACCGAGCGGTACGATAAGCCCGAGCCGGTCAATATCGGATCGGGTCGAGAGATCACGATTCGCGAGCTGTGCGAGATGATCATGGAGCTGACGGGCTTTCGCGGGCGCGTCATCTGGGACGCATCGAAGCCCGATGGACAACCCCGCCGATGTCTGGATACGCGCCGGGCCGAGCGGGAATTCGGCTTCGTGGCGAAGACGTCACTGGTCGAAGGGCTGAAGCGGACGATCGCGTGGTATCGCGCGCATCGCCCTGTCCCTACTGCCGCGTATGCGGTTGCTTGTCCTTAACCAGTATTTCCATCCCGACGTCGCGGCCACCGGGCAGTTGCTGACGGAGCTCTGCGTGGACTTGGCCCGATCGCACGAGGTGTGGGTGATCACGGGCTTTCCGACCTACCATCCCCCGGAGTCGCGCCCGCGGCGGCTCTGGGCGCGCGAGGCCCTGGAGGGGGTGCGCATCCTTCGCGTCTGCACCTGGCGCGGCTCCCGAATGAAAGCCGTCTCGCGCGTGGCGACATATGCGACGTTCCTCCTCGCGGCCTCGCTCGCGGGGTTCTTCGTGCCGCGTCCGCACGTGCTCATGACGTGGACCGATCCGCCGCTCCTTCCGCTCGTCGGATGGATGATCGCCGCGGTGCGGCGCGTGCCTCTGGTCGTCGTCGTGCAGGATGTCTATCCCGAGATCGCCGTGCGCCTGGGGATGCTGCAGCATCCCTGGCTGATTCGCGGATTGAGCGCGCTCCTGCGCTGGCCGCTCTGTCGAGCCGCGCGCGTGATCGCCATCAGCGAAGGGATGAAGCACCGGCTCCGCGAGAAGGGCATTCCCGAGGAGAAGATCCTCGTGATCCCGAATTGGGCCGATGGGCGCGCGATCATTCCGGGCGAGAAGGAGAACGCGTTCGCGCGGGCGCAAGGATTGGACCGACGCTTCGTCGTCCTCCATTCGGGGAACGTGGGGCTCACGCAAGATTTCGACACGCTCCTTCGAAGCGTCGAGCGGCTCCGCGATCATTCCGGGGAGGCCGAGGACCTGCGGATCGTCATCATCGGCGATGGGGCGAGCAAGCGTCGTCTTCAGAGGGAGGCGGCGGAGCGGGGACTGACGCACGTCCTCTTTCTGCCCTATCAACCGCGGGAGCGCCTGCGGGAGTCCCTGGCTTCGGCCGATGTGGCGGTGATCCTGCTGAAGGCAGGGTTGGAGGGGTATGTGGAGCCGAGCAAGGTCTATGCGATCATGGCCAGCGGTCGGCCATTTGTCGCGGCTGTTGGTTCCGAGAGCGAGGTGGCTCGGATCGCCCGCCGGCACGAATGCGGCGTGATCGTGCCTCCCGGGAGGCCGGAAGCGTTGGCCGCGGCCGTGCGCGCGCTGTGGGCCGATCCGTCCGAGCGGGCGCGGCTCGGGCGCAATGGCCGCCGTGCGCTCTTGCAGTTCTATGACCGACCCATCGCCGTGCGTCGGTATGAGCAAGTGCTTCGCGCGCTCTGTCGCGAGGCGTCCTGACGATCGAGCATGCGGGTCCTGTTGAACGTGACGGCTGGAGAGCTTCACGGACCGGGAGGCGATCTCACACTCTATCGAAACTGGATGCGCTTGAGCGATGAGCGCCTTCAGTTCCACCTGCTCCCCTCATCGTGGCGGCGAGGGGCGCACGCCTTTGTGCGAAAGGCGTGCGAGAAGCTCGCCCGAATGTGGGAGCCGACGCGCGTTCGGCAGTTGCTTCATGTCGCGGCTCGCGTCCTCGTTCTTCCCTCGCGCGCCGCTCGCGACATGGATCTCGTTCTCTCTCACCTCTGCTTTCCGCTCCCCCGGCCGCCTGTCCCCCTGATCTGGAGCTCGCAGGGAATCGCGCCGGCGCGGTATTACGAGCGCTGTGGGCGGTGGACCCTGGAGGATGTCATTCTCCTCTATCGCCTTTTCGGTCCGCGGGCGGATGCTTTGCTGATCGCCACGGAGTCCGGAGCGCGGAGCCTCCTCCGGTGGTGCCCCGAACTGGAGGCGAAAGTCCACGTCGTTCCGGTCCCGGTCATCGCCCCTTCGCGGGATGTCGAATGGAAGCCTTCGCAGAGGGACGGGATCATCCGTCTGCTGTTTGTCGGCCTCGATCCCGTCCTGAAGGGGCTGCCCGAGCTGCTGCGGGCTTACGAGCAGGTGAGGAGAAAGCATCCCCATCTTCGGCTGGAGGTCGTGACGCGGGCGTCGGAGAATTGGCAGAAGCAGAATGGTTCGTTGCTGGCGCGGGGGATTCAGGTTCATCCCCCGCTCCCCCATGAGCGCGTGCTCGGGCTGATGCGAGAGGCCGATCTCTTCGTGTTGCCCACACATGCCGATACGTACGCCCTCTCCGCCGTCGAGGCGATGGCCCATCGGTGCGCCATCATCATCTCGAACTTCGATCCGTTGCCGGAACTTTTCCCCGATGCGGAGGTGGGGTTCACGGTCGCACCCGGGGATATTCGAGGATTGGTTGAGCGGCTCGACGTCTTGATCACGCATCCCGCTTTGCTCCGACAGTTCCAGGAGAATGCGCGGCGACGGTATCTCATCGTTCACGATCCGGCGAGAGTTCGATCGAAATTGGAGGAAGTCTTCCACTCGGTTCGGAGTCGCCGATGTGGGCGCGCGCTCGGCGCTTTATCGTCCGGCGCGCCCTGAGAAGATGCGGGGAAGCGCGCGGATGGCGGCGGTCCCCTTCCGCCTTTCGCTGAAGCGTGAGGCGTGAAGGGGGGAGCACATGCGGAGGGCGCTCGATGGGCCGTCGCTCGGACGCGCGCTGCGACTCCATGCGATCGAAGGCTGCTCGCACTGATGAAGGAGGAATGTGGATATGCGGTGCTTGATCACGGGAGGGGCTGGGTTCATCGGTTCCCATCTGGCCGAGGAATTGCTGCGCGCCGGTCATGCGGTGACCGCCATTGATGATCTCTCGACGGGGAGCCTGGCGAACATCGCGCATTTGGAATCGGAGGCGCGATTCCGATTCGTCCTCGACACGGTCTTGAATCGCCAGCTCATGGCGGAGCTCGTGGAGTGGGCGGACGTCATCTTTCATCTGGCGGCGGCTGTCGGCGTGAAGCTCGTTGTCGAAGAGCCCATTCGGGCGATGGAGACGAATGTGCGCGCGACGGAGGTCGTCCTGGAGATGGCGGCATCCAGAGGGAAGAAGGTGCTGTTCGCCTCCACGAGCGAAGTGTACGGCAAGACCTCGAGAGTGCCCTTTCGGGAAGACGATGATCTGGTCCTGGGGGCGACGTGGCGGCCCCGATGGAGCTATGCGTGCTCGAAAGCGATGGGAGAGTTTCTCGCCCTGGCGTATTGGCGGACATATGGCGTGCCCGTGGTGATCGCTCGGCTGTTCAATACGGTCGGGCCACGACAGACGAATCGTTACGGGATGGTCATCCCGACGTTCGTCCGGCAGGCGTTGCGTGGGGAACCGATCACCGTGCACGGAGATGGGCAGCAGACGCGGAGCTTCTGCTGGGTGGGGGATGTGGTGCGCGCTCTGGCGGCTCTGGCTGAACATCCGGAAGCTGTGGGGCAGGTCTTCAATGTCGGGAGCGATGAGGAGGTGCGCATTGTGGATGTCGCCTGGCGGATCAAGGCGCTGACCAGGAGTCCGTCGGAGATCGTCTTCGTCCCGTATGATCGGATCTATGGAGAGGACTTTGAAGATATGCCGCGGCGCGTGCCCGATCTCACCAAGATTCGAACGCTCATCGGGTACCGACCGACGATTCGTCTTGAGGAGATCCTGAAGCGCGTGATCGCTCATCATCGCCGTCTCATGGAGAGCGGGCTTCGGGATCGGGTGGAGGAACGGCGATTCCAACTCTTTTCGGCTCACTGACGCGGATCCCCTTCTTGACGCGGTGAGGCTCTGTCGGTACAGTGAGTGTGCGTTTGGCGAGAGAACGATGTGCGGGATCATCGGATATACGGGAAGCCGATCGGCTGTAGCCGTGCTGCTGGAGGGGCTGCGGCGGTTAGAGTATCGAGGGTACGATTCGGCGGGGATAGCCGTGGGGGATGAACGAGGGGGATTGGAGGTGGTTCGGGTCGTGGGAAAGGTGCGGCAGTTGGCGGAGGCCCTGGAGGGGCGTGTGGTGAAAGGGACCTTTGGCGTGGGACATACGCGGTGGGCGACGCACGGGCGGCCGGCCGAAGAGAATGCGCATCCACATCGGGATTGCGGAGGTCAGGTGGCGGTGGTGCACAACGGCATCATCGAGAACTATCTCGCGCTGCGGCGTGAGTTGGAGGAGGAAGGGCATCGGTTTGTGTCGGAGACGGACACGGAGGTGATCGGGCATCTGGTGGAGCGAGAGCTGGGGAAGGCCTCGCTTTCGGAGGCGGTGCGGCGAGCGGCAGCGCGACTGGAGGGGCTTTTCGCCTTCGCATTGGTATGGGCGGGAGAACCTGGGGTCGTGGTGGGGATGAGACGAGGAGCGCCGCTGGTCGTCGGCGTGGGAGAGGGGGAGGCCTGGGTGGCCTCGGATATGGCAGCCCTTGTGCCTTTCACACGGCGGGTGCGGGTGCTGGAGGATGGGGAGTTGGTGGAGCTCAGACCCGATGGCATTCGAGTGTGGGATGCGGAGGGTCGGCAGCGTCCTCTACGGGTGGAGTCGGTCGGGTGGGATCCGCTGTGGGTGGAGAAGGGAGGGTATCCCCACTTCATGTTGAAGGAGATTCACGAGCAGCCGCGCGTGGTGCGAGAGACGGCGAGCGCATACGAGGAGATGTGGCTGGAGGATGTGGAGGAGCTTGTGCTGGTGGGCTGCGGGACGAGTTACCATGCGGGGCTGTATGGGAAGTATGTGATCGAGGAGGCCGCCAAGGTGCGAGTGGCAGCGGAGGTGGCGAGCGAGTTTCGGTATCGGCGGCCGGTGGTGGGAGCGAAGACTTTGGTGGTGGCGATCACGCAGTCGGGGGAGACGGCCGATACGTTGGGGGCGGTGCGGGAGGCGAAGCAGCGAGGGGCGCGCGTGGTGGCGCTGACGAATGTGCCGGGGTCGAGCGTGGAGCGGGAGGCCGATGCCGTGATGCGAACGCGGGCCGGGCCGGAGATCGGGGTGGCGGCCACCAAGACCTTTGTGGCCCAGATGGTGCTGCTGCTGCGGCTCGGGCTGGAGCTGGGGCGGCAGCGAGGGGCGCTGACGGAGGCGGCCGTACGAGAGCGAGCGCAAGAGTTGACGCATCTGCCACTGCGGATGGAGCGGATCTTGGAGCGAGAGGGGGAGATCGCCGAACTGGCGCGGCGATTGTGGCGGGCGCGCCATGTGCTCTATCTGGGGCGGGGAGTATTGTATCCGATCGCGCTGGAGGGAGCGCTGAAGCTGAAGGAGCTGAGCTATATCCCCGCGGAGGGGTGCGCGGCCGGGGAGATGAAGCATGGGGTGAATGCGCTGCTGGAGGAGCGACTGCCGGTCGTGGTGCTGTTGCCGTACGATCGGAGGGAGGAGTTGGGGCGAGTCTTGTACGAGAAGACGTTCGCCAATCTCTTGGAGGTGAGAGCGCGCGGCGCACCGGCGATCGCGGTGGTGAATGAGGAGGATGGGGAGGCCATTCGGGCATGTCGAGAGGAGGCGGGAGCGCGGATTCTGGCCATTCCCTCGGCCCATCGCTGGCTGCTGCCGCTATTGGCCATCGTCCCGTTGCAGCTTCTGGCCTATCACATCGCGCGGCGGCGCGGCTGCGATGTGGATCAACCTCGGAACCTCGCCAAATCGGTCACCGTGGAATGAGAACAGAAAATGCTCCCGGCAGGAATCGAACCTGCGACCTAGCGCTTAGGAGGCGCTCGCTCTATCCAACTGAGCTACGGGAGCACCGTCACGACGGGTATTTTAGCAGGGAGACGACACGATAGCCAGCCAGCCGCTCGCGCCCTTTGAGGAACTCCAGCTCGATGACGAACCCTGCGCCGACGACGTGCCCGCCGAGCTTCTCCACCAATTCGATCGCCGCTTTCGCCGTCCCTCCCGTCGCCAGCAGGTCGTCAATGATCAGGACGCGATGGCCCGGTTCGATGGCGTCTTTGTGAATCTCCAGACGATCGGTTCCGTATTCGAGCGTGTAGGTCACGCTCTCGGTGGGCGCTGGGAGTTTATTCGACTTGCGCATCGGGATGAAGCCGGCGCCGAGCTTATAAGCCAGAGCGGGCGCGAAGATGAATCCGCGCGCTTCGATTCCGACGACGCGATCGACGCGCTCGCCCGCGAACGCTTCCGAGAGCAGATCCACCGTCGTGCGGAACCCCTCGGGGTCTTTCAAGAGCGTCGTGATGTCGTAGAAGAGGATGCCCGGTTTGGGGAAATCCGGGATTTCTCGGATCAAGCGTTTGAGTTTCTCCATGAACGTCACTCCGCTCGCGTTGTCGTCGGGCGGCCGTCTCAAAAGGCGATGCCGAAATGGTGATAGCGACCCGTCGGCTCGAGATCCTCTTCGACGATACGCGTCACGCGAGCCGCGGCCGGGCCACGATACAATTCGCGTTTGAAGGCCTCCATGGCTTCGGATTCGCCCTCGGCGACCACCTCCACGCGCCCATCCGGCAGGTTGCGCACATAGCCGACGATCCCGTGGCGTTCGGCCGCGCGAAGGGCGAAATATCGGTAGCCCACACCTTGCACGATCCCGCTGATCAAAAAGCGACGCGCGATGCGCATAAGAAAAGAACTGGTCGGGGCGAGTGGATTTGAACCACCGACCTCACGGTCCCGAACCGTGCGCTCTCACCAGGCTGAGCTACGCCCCGATACGACAGATTCACAATCATATGCTCTCTCCGGCGAGTTGTCAACATCACGCATACTGAGGGCTCCGGATGCGGCGAGCGGACGGGGTTCTAACCTCGGCTTGACAGAGCTTTCCACTTCGACTACACTCGCTCGACAGCGACGAGAATGCGGAGTCGCGGGGGAAGCTCTTTGATAAGTCATCTTCGAGGCCATGCCTTCGTCCGCATTTCCGTGCTGGGTGTCGTGCGGATGACAAGCTGAAGTCGCCGGCGCGTGTGCGTGCGCATGTGCCGTAGCGAGCGAACGTTTTCGGAAAGGAGGTGGATGATCATGCGGTCGAGCGTGTTCGCGTGGTTGATGGTATCGGGGATTCTCGGCGGGCTCATCCTTCCGGGGCTCGTCTTCACGCAGGGAACGGGGCGGGTGTACAACCCGCGATTGCGGCGGACCTATGCGACGGTGAATGAGGCCTTGGCGCAGTCGCGAAATGGGGATACGTTGCTGGTCGTTGGGAAGGTCGAGGGGGCTGTGGACTTCTCCCTGGCTCCCGGTGGGGTCACTTTGATCGGGAGGACGAATGGGGGGATTCCCGCGGTGATCACTCTGGAGACGTGCCCGCCGAATCTGGCCGTCATTGATACGCGAGGTCGGCAGGGGCGCGTGCAGATCATCGGGATCACGATCGAAGTTCCTCCCGGGTGTTACGGCATTCTCTCCGGCGATAGTGGGCGTCCCCTGACCGTGCGGGATTGTCGGCTCATTGGACGTGACCGATCGGCGCTCTTCTCTGGTATCGCCTTGGTGAATGAGTTCGGAGGGCCGTTCCTCATCCAGGGGAATCAGGTCACGAATCAGTTGGTGAGCGCGGCCATCCTCGTTGATGGTCGAGGCGCTCAGCCGTTGCAGGCGATCGTGCGCGGGAATCGCATCGGGAGCGATGTGACGGCCGCGATTATCGTCTCGGATATCCCATCGGGGAGCTCGGTCGTGATCGAGCGGAATATCCTGGATGGAGGAGACCTTGGGAGAGGAGCGGTGGGGATCTTGCTCAATCCGGGGAGTAATGGCATCACCGTACAGCGCAACACGATCTTGAATTTCGGCATGGGGATTTTGGTGGACGGTTCGCCAGGGAGCAGGATCCTGGCCAATCACCTTCAGGATAACGGCGTCGGGATCGTCGTAGATACGACGACATCGAGCGGGGCGACACTTGTCGTCAACGACAACAACATCACGTGCACGAGTCTGGGCGCGTGTCGCGTCGCCGGTGCTGTGGGGCTCTACTTCGCCGGAAGATCCTATACGTTGGACGCGCGGAATAATTACTGGGGAGCGAGTACGGGGCCGGATTCGGCCGAAAACCCTGCTCCCGGTAATTCAACGTGCCCTGAAGCCACGGGATCAAACTGCACGGGGCCGGCGGGAGGAGGGACTGGCTTGCCGGTCAATGCCGATGGGGCTGTGGATTGCTCGACCTCCGGGCCAGGATCGGTGAGGACCTGTCCGATCCGAACGGCTCCGAATCGGTTCGCCGGAGCGTGAGTCTCCCTCCGCGCGGACGGTGCGCATGAAGTGGCGCTCGGCTTTGCCGAGGGCGTTCCCGCAGAAGGGAGTGGGCCTGCGGAGCCGTCGTGCATACATGGCCCTTGGGACGGCCTTCGCCTTCGTTGTTCCCTCCTTGGGGCAGGTGCAGAAATATGCCGGGATGTGGGGGATGCTTTTTTACGTCCTCCTGGCTTTCGGATTTTGGAGCGTCGCGCCTCGGTTTCTGCGCAAGGTGGACGCTCTCGTGCCAGAACGTTGGGCTTGTGGACTCGCTCTGGCGACGGGATTTGTTCTCCTCATCCTCTTCTTCGCCCTCTATCCCATAGCCGATGCGGGGATCATCGGTGGTGGGAGTGACCGCGACGATGCCTTGAACCTTGGCGTCCGAGAGCTCCTTCGAGGGCGATGCCCGTACCATGTCACTACCTACTTAGGGAATCCGATCGCCCCGCTTCCCGGAGGCCTCCTGCTCTCTCTCCCCTTCGTCGTGTTGGGAAACAGCGCCTATCAGAATTTCTTCTGGTTGGCCGTCTTCTTCCTCGTCGCGCGGGAGGTTCTGGGCGACAGTTGGCGGGCACTGCTTCTGCTGTGGAGCCTTCTGCTGTTCTCCCCGGTCCTGCTGCAGCAGATCGTCACCGGTGGCGATCTCCCGGCCAACAGTATCGCCGTCCTGACCTTCTGCTGGCTGTCACTTCGCGCCTCTCCTCGGTGGAGGCCGATCGTGGCTTCCCTTCTGGGGCTCGCCTGGGCGTGGCGGATGAATTTCATGCTCTTGATCCCGCTCGTCACCGTCTTGCTGAATCGGGAGATCGGGCGGCGATCGGCGCTCGAGCTCGTGGGGCTCGCGAGCGGCGTTCTTGTGGGAGTCACGCTCCCCTTCGCTCTTCACGATCCGCATGGGCTCTCGCCTTTCCTCATGCAGAACAAGTTCGCGCGCTTTGACGGGGTTCTCGCTCACGCGGACCTTCTCCTCCCTCTGGCGACTGGGGGGTATGCGCTCGCCTGTGCGCGGGCACAGGCCGACGCGAGCGCGCTCTTCCGAAGCGGGGCATTGGTGCTCGCGTTCCCCATCCTTAGTGGACTCACCCTCGCCACGATTCAAGCGGGGCGGCTCGATCTCTCGCTGGCTGAATACGGCGTGAGCTTTCTGTTCTTCGGAGTGCTCGCCGCTTGGATGTGGTGGGTTCACGCGCCCTCGCCCGAGGAGCCCATCGTCTCCGAAGGGCGCCTCTCTGCTCAGACGAA
Organism: bacterium HR08; assembly: GCA_002898775.1. Taxonomy (GTDB): domain Bacteria; phylum Acidobacteriota; class Blastocatellia; order HR10; family HR10; genus HR10. Next base: position 17,360 of record BEHK01000022.1, read on the forward strand.
TCGGAGCTGAAGCGCGCGACGCGCGTCGGCCGAGCGTTTGACACCGTCTGGCGCGCTGCCCTACCATTTACACTCCGACGTCAGAGAAGGGGGGGATCTATGACGACGAGAGAGGTCGCCAGCCATCTGGAGGAAGCCCTCGCCCGATGGGAGGAACAGACGCTCAAGCCGACGCTCGCGCGTCTGCCCGAGCGCGCGGCGGAGTTCACGACGACTTCGCTGCGACCGATCAAGCGTCTGTACACTCCGCTTGATATCCAGCATCTGGATTTCGAGCGAGATATTGGCTTCCCCGGCGAGTATCCGTTCACGCGTGGCATTCACCCGACGATGTATCGGGGGAAGCTCTGGACGATGCGGCAGTTCGCCGGCTTCGGCACGGCCTTCGATACGAACAAGCGCTTCAGGTATCTCTTGGAGCAAGGGCAGACGGGGCTCTCGGTCGCCTTCGATCTGCCGACGCTCATGGGGCTGGATTCGGATCATCCTCTGGCCGAAGGGGAGGTGGGGAAGTGCGGCGTGGCCGTCTCCAGCCTCGAGGACATGGAAGTCCTCTTCGACGGCATTCCGCTCGAAGAGGTGACGACCTCAATGACGATCAACGCGCCGGCGGCCGTCATCTTCGCCATGTATCTGGTGGTCGCCGAGAAGCAGGGGGCCGATTGGAAGAAGATCTCCGGGACGATCCAGAACGACATTCTGAAGGAATACATCGCGCAGAAGGAATGGATCTATCCCCCTCGGCCCTCGATGCGGTTGATCGTGGACACGATCGCCTTCTGCACGCGGGAGGTGCCGCGCTGGCATCCCATCTCGATCTCGGGCTATCACATCCGCGAGGCGGGTTCGACCGCGCTACAGGAACTGGCGTTCACTTTGCGCGATGGGATCGAGTATGTCGAGTGGTGCGTTCAAGCGGGGTTGCACGTGGACGAGTTCGCGCCGCGACTCTCCTTCTTCTTCAATTGCCACAATGACTTCTTCGAGGAGATCGCGAAGTTCCGAGCGGCGCGCAAAGTTTGGGCGCGCGTCATGCGCGAGCGCTTCGGCGCGCGCGATCCGCGCTCCTGGATGTGCCGGTTCCACACGCAGACGGCCGGATGCAGTCTGACGGCGCAGCAACCCTACAACAACGTCGTGCGCACGACGATTCAAGCCCTGGCGGCGGTGCTCGGGGGGACGCAGAGCCTGCACACGAATGCCCTGGACGAAGCGCTGGCCCTGCCCACGGAATTCACGGCCATGCTCGCGCTCCGCACGCAGCAGATCATCGCGCACGAATCGGGGGTCGTGAACACGGTGGATCCCCTGGCCGGCAGCTACTTCGTCGAGAAGCTGACGAGCGAGATGGAGCAGGGCTGCTACGAATACTTCGAGAAGATCGACGCCATGGGAGGGATGATCGCCGCCATCGAGCGAGGCTTCCCGCAGAAGGAGATTCAGGAGGCGGCCTATCGCTATCAACAAGCCGTGGATCGGCGGGAGAAGATCATCGTCGGCGTCAACGAATATGTGGTCGAGAGGGAGCCGGTCGAGGTCCCCATCCTCTACATTGACGAATCGGTGGCGGAGATTCAGAAGGAGCGGTTGCGGCGTCTGCGCGCGCGGCGGGATAACACGAAGGTGAAGCGCACGCTGGAGGCCTTGAAGGAGGCCGCGCGCGGCACTGAGAACACGATGCCGTATATCCTCGAGTGCGTGCGCGCGTACGCGACGCTCGGGGAGATCTGCGAGGCCTTGAAGGAGGTCTTCGGCGAATATCAAGAACCGCCGTTTTAAACCCATCATCCGAAGCCTCGCCTCACCGATGAACTATGAGAGAGCGAAAAATTCGGGTCCTCATCGCAAAGCCTGGGTTGGACGGGCATGATCGAGGCGCCAAAGTCGTCGCGCGGGCTTTGCGCGATGCGGGCATGGAAGTGATCTACACGGGGTTGCGGCAGACGCCGGAGCAGATCGTCACGGCCGCGCTTCAGGAAGATGTGGATGTCATCGGCCTCTCCATCCTCTCCGGAGCGCACATGACGCTCGTCCCTCGCGTGATGCAGCTGCTGCGGGAGAAGGGGTTGCACGATGTCGTCGTCTTCGTCGGCGGAATCATCCCGCAGGAGGACATTCCGAAGCTGAAGGCCCTGGGCGTGGCGGAAGTCTTCCTGCCGGGGACGCTGCTGGAGCAGATCGTCTCGACGGTGCGGCAGAGCGTGAGACGGCCGCTGGAGACGGCGGAGTGAGCGCGATCGGCCTGCGCGCTGACGAGCGCGCGACCATGGTGAGGAGGCATGTGGTGTCCTCGCGCCCTGGAGCCGAAAGTGAGCAGGCATACGGGCGCGCGACGACAATGAGAGGGGCGACCGGATGACGGACCTTCTGTCGTTCATCCTCCTCGCGATCGGGTACGTCCTCCTCATGCGGTACGTTCTTCCTCGGTTGGGCGTGCCGACCTGACTCGGGCGATCCTCTTGCGCCGAGGATCGGCCAAGAGCCAATAGGCGGCCTGGAGCGGGATGAAGCATGAGGGCAAAGGATGGGATTCGCCTCGGCATACACGCCTCGATCTCCGGGGAGTTGGCCCATGCGCTCCGGGAGGCGGCCGAACTGGGATGTCAAACCGTGCAGCTCTTCTCCCGGAATCCCCGCGGGTGGGAAGCGCGCGCTCTCGCGCGGGCGGAAGTTTGGACGTTTCGTCGAGAGCGCGAGCGGTTGGGGCTCGACCCGGTCATCATTCACGCGCCCTATCTGATCAATCTCGCGGCCGTGGATCCGGCAGTGCGCGAGCGATCCGTTGGCGCCTTTCGGCAGGAGATCCGGCGCGCCATTCGATTGGGGGCCGATTATCTCGTCGTCCATCCGGGGAGCGCGCGCGGTTGCGCTCTGGAGGAAGGGATCCGCGCATGCGCGCGCGCGATTCGGCGGGCCGTGCGGGGGATGCGAATGGGCGCGCTGCGCCTTCTCCTGGAGAACACGGCGGGTCAGGGGCATCAGATCGGATGGCGATTTGAGCATCTGGCCGCGCTCTTGGAGGAGTTGGCGGATGTGCCGATCGGGGTTTGCGTGGACACCGCGCATGCGTTCGCCGCGGGGTATGACCTGGTGACCGAGACGGGGCTCGCCCAGATGCTCGCCGAGATACGGACGACGGTCGGGATGGAGCGCGTGCACGTCCTGCATCTGAACGATACGCGCGTGCCGCGCGGCGGGCGCGTGGATCGGCATTGGCACGTGGGCGAAGGGCATATCGGCGCGGAGGCCTTTCGCCGGATCGTCAGTGGCGCGCTTTTCCCCGCTCGTTCGTTCATCCTCGAAACGCCGAGGCGGTCGCTGCAGGATGATCGGCGCAATCTGGCGCGCGTGAGGGCTTGGGTTGCTTCTGCGGCGTCGGTGTGATACGCTATCGCGCGAATTCGCGATGCCGGTGAGCGCGCCAGCGATGCGAGCGTTCAGGCTGAGGTGACCAGGTGAGGCTCAAGCGGCGAATCGTGGATTTCGATCTCCCCTTTTGTGCGGCCGCGAAGATGTCCCTGTGCGCCCTTGTGGTGTGGAGGGAGCAGCGATCGCTCGCGCGCGTGGCTCGCGATCTCTTGAAACTTCATAGCGCGCATCAGCGTAGTTACGGGCATGATCCCATCGGGAAGGGGGAAGGCCTATGAGGGATAGGATGAGTCGGCGACTATCGGCCGGGGTCGGGGGCCTGGTCCTGATGCTGGGGACGGTGTGGGCACAGCAGCCATCGTCCACGCCCGAGACGCAGCAGACCACTCGGCCCCAGGTCATTTTGGAACGCGTGCAACCGCTTCGGGTGCCGCGCATCGGCGTGAATCCGGATCAATTGCTCTATCTCTCCTTGCACGATGCGATCTTGAAGGCGCTCGAGAACAACAATCAGATTCAGATCGAGCGCATGGCCGTTCAGGCCAATGAGCGGAGCCTTCTGGCCGCGCGTGGCGCTTACGATATCCTCTTCGGCCTCGACACCAATGGGACGACGGCGACGCGGCCGAGCACCAGCTCCTTCACCACCGGCGCGGATAATCCGGCCTTCACCAATCGGCAGCTCAACTACAACCTCTCGGTGCAGCAACTGCTGCCGACCGGGGGGAGCTGGCGTTTCCAGATCCTGAACACGCGGCAGACGACCGATCAGGTCTTCGTCTCACGGTTCTTGGGCATTGAGAGTCGCGATTCGGCCGTCGCCTTCAATCCCTCCTTCGTGAGCACCGTACAATTCGAGTTGCGCCAGCCGCTGTTCCGCAATCTCCGTATGGATCAAACGCGGCGGCAAATCGAGATCGCGAAGAAGGCGCTCGATCTCTCCGACAGTCAATTCCGTCAGCGCGTGATCGAGATCATCACGCAGGTGCAGAACGCGTATTGGGATCTCGTCTTCGCCATTCGCAACGTGGAGATCGCGCAGCAATCGCTCGAATTGGCGAAGGCGAATTTGGAGAACAATCGGCGGCAGGTGCAGGCGGGGACGCTCGCCCCCATTGAGCTGGCGCAATCGGAGGCCGAGGTCCAGCGTCGGACGCAGGAGGTGACAGCGGCCATCGGGCAGGTCACCATCGCCGAGAACGCGCTCAAGACTCTGATCCTCGGCGATCCGAACGCGCCGGAGTGGTCGGCCAACATCGTCCCGACCGAGAGCATCGAGTTCCTCCCGCCGCCCATTGATTTCGAGAGCGCCATTCGGATCGCCCTGCTGAATCGGCCGGAGCTGGAGCAGCTCCGCTTCCGGAAGGCGCAGAATGAGATTGACCTGAAGTATTTCCGCAACCAGATGCGGCCGCAGATAGACCTGGTGGCCACGTATGGGAGTTCCGGTTTGGCGGGGACGCCGACGCTGGTGACGCGCGTCAAGCTGGACGAGAATGGGAATCCCGTCACGGATCCGGAGACGGGAGAACCGGTCTTGGAGCGCGTGCCGCGCGAGGTGCCGCCGCGCTTCATCGGCGGAGCGGCCAAGGCGCTGCGCACGGCGTTCTCCAACGACTTCCGCTCTTACAGCTTCGGCCTCTCCTTCAGCTTCCCCTTGCGGAATCGGACGGCCGAGGGGAATTTCGGGGCGGCGCTGGCGCAACGGCGCAGCCTCGATTTCCAGGAGCGGCAGTTGATCCAGCAGATCAGCGTCGAGGTCCGGAACGCCTTGCAGCAGGTGGAAGTCGCTCGCCAGAACATCGAAGCCGCGCGCGCCGAACGCATCGCGCGTGAGCGTCAGTTGGAGGGGGAGCAGAGGAAGTTCGAGGCGGGGCTCTCGACGACCTACTTCGTCCTGCAATTCCAGAACTTCCTGGCCGCCGCGCGCGCCCAGGAGCTGCAAGCGCTGGTCAACTACAACAAGGCGATCGCCAATCTCCAGCGCGTGATGTCCACGACGCTGGATGTGTACAACATCAAGATCTCCGCACCGTCTGGAAGGTGAGGACTATCGCCGAGGCCCCGGTTCCCACTGCGTGGCGCTGGGGCCTTGGGCGCGACGGGCATTCGTGCGCATCTGCCTATGAAGATCTCGGCCACGCTCATCGCCTGCAATGAGGAAGACCGCATCGGCGAGGCGCTGGCATCGGTCGCGTGGGCCGATGAGATCATCGTCGTCGTGGATGCCCGCAGTACGGATCGCACGGCGGAGATCGCTCGACAGTACACGGATCGCGTCTTCGTGCGCCCCTGGTCCGGCTATGCCGAGCAGAAGAATTTCGCCGATCGGCAGGCCACGTACGAGTGGATCTTCTCCCTCGATGCCGATGAGCGCGTCTCTCCGCAGTTGCGGCGCTCGATCGAACAGTTGAAACGCGAGGGGCCGCGCCATGAGGGATATCGCGTGGCGCGCCGCGCGTGGTACCTCGGACGGTGGATTCACCATAGCGGGTGGTATCCCGATTATCAGCTTCGCCTCTACCGCCGCGATCGCGCGCGATGGGTCGGCGAGTATGTCCACGAATCCGTGCACGTCGAAGGGAGCGTGGGGGTCCTGGAAGGAGACCTCTGGCATCTGACGCGGCGGAGCTTGAGCGAGCATCATGAGGTGTTGAATCGCTACACGACGCTGGCGGCCGAAGATGCCTTCGCTCAGGGGAAACGCGCCGGATGGTTCGCCTTGTGCGTTCGCCCGTTTTTGGCGTTCCTGCGAAGTTATGTGCTCCGGCAAGGATTTCGCGATGGCATCCCCGGGCTTGTGATCGCGGGCTTTGCCGCCTACTACGTCTTCCTCAAGTCCGCTAAGCTCTGGGAGCGCGTGCATCTCCCCGAGGGGTGGGGAGTCCCTTCCGCTCCCTCGTAGGCTCACGCCGTCTCGCTCAAGAAGTCGAGGACGAGACGGTTGAAGGCTTCGGCCTGCTCGATGAAGACGGCGTGTCCGGCGCCCTCGATGATCGCCAAACGCGCACCGGGGATTCGCGCGGCGAGGTTCCGCGAATTCTCTGGAGGAATCAGCACGTCCTCATCTCCGGTGATGATGAGCGTGGGCGCGCGGATCGCGGAAACGCGGTCGGCGGCATCAAAGGCCATCACCGCCTGGATCTGCGCGAGGAACGTCTGTTCGGAAACGGGATGGGCGAGACGACGCCGGATGAGGTCTTCCACGTCGTCCGGGCGTTCGGCCAGAAAGCGCGCGGTGAAGGCGATGGGCAGACCGGCGCGCGCGCGCTCCTCGGTGTTCAGCCCTTCCGGCGAGAGGAAGGCGCGTGTGATCTCCGGGGCCGCCGGAACATGCTGGGGCCCGCCGAAACTCGTGCAGGCGAGAACGAGCCGATGGATGAGCTCCGGGTGAGCCAGAGCGAGCTCTTGTGCGATGAATCCCCCCATGGAGGCGCCCAGGACGTGAGCGCGTTCGATCCCCAGCTCCCTGAGCAGAGCCGCGGCGTCCTCGGCGAGCGTGCGGATCGTCACTGGCGTCTCCCCCAGCTCGGAGGCGCCAATCCCGCGCTGATCGAAGACGATCGTGCGGAAATGGCGTGAGAAGGCCGGGACCTGTTTGTACCAGATCCAGCTCCCCACGCCGAGTCCCGCGATCAGCAACAGTGGAGCTCCCGCGCCGTGAGCCTCATAGTAGAGCCAAACGCCGTTGGCTCGAATCGTCGGCACCGTTACATCAGCTCTTCGATCAATTCCTCAAAGACAGCGCGCTCGGGCCGGAGCGGATGGCGCACCAGGGGACCTCGGCGCAAGGCCGGTTCGCTGTCCTCGTAGATCGGATGCTCGTCCCGGTAGAAGAGACCGATGGGAATGCGATCCCCCCACTCGAAAGACTTATGGAGGGCCGCCATGACGTCGGAGGGATCGTAGCCAGCCTCCTCCTCCAACTTGTAAACGCGCTGCTTGAACCAGGGATAAGTGTTGACCTTGTTGTAAGTCACGCACGGACTGAAGACGTCAATGAGCGCGAACCCTCGGTGCGCGATCCCCCCAGCGATCAACTGCGCGAGATGCTCGGGATCACCCGAGAAGCCGCGCGCGACGTAGGTCGCTCCGGAGACGAGCGCCAGGGCGATCGGATTGATCGGCGGCTCCGGATTCCCTCGAGGCGTGGATTTCGTGCGCACCTCTTTCATCGTCGTGGGCGAGGCTTGCCCCGTGGTGAGGCCGTAGATTTGGTTGTTCATCACGACGTAGGTGATGTCGATATTCCGGCGCATGGCGTGGATGAAATGGCCGACGCCGATGCCATACCCATCCCCATCGCCCCCGGTGACGACGACATGCAACTCATGATTGGCCAGCTTGATCCCTTCAGCCACGGCGACCGCTCGCCCGTGCAGGCTGTGCACGCCGTAAGCATGGATGAAGCCCGGCAGGTTCGAGGAGCAGCCGATGCCGGACACGATCACCAAATCCTTCGGTCGGATGCCGAGCTTCCCGGCCGCCATCTTCACAGCCTTCAGGACGCCGAAATCGCCGCAGCCCGGACACCAATCGGGATCCACAGGGCCGGCGTACGTTTCGATCGGAAGTTCGATGACGGTTGCCATATCTCCTCTCTCCTTCGCTCAAGACGCGGATTCCTCCGGCTCCCACCGATAGGTCGAGCCGGTTTCGATGCCGATGAGCACGCGCCCCCGCTTCCGCCCCGTCTCGCGGGAGACGATCTCCACATTCCAGATGGGCTCTTCGAATCCATCGCGTTCGAGGCGGGAGATGCGTCCGGGACGCGCATCCTCGTCCAGATGGGTGCGAATGTAGTGATACGCGATCTCGCGCGCTTCCTCTTCCGTGACCTCCAGACTGAGCGGCCGTCCTTCGAGGATCGCCTTCACCCGCTCGACGATGTAGCGCGGCTCAAAAGGTTCCCCGTCATATTTGCGAATGTGCGCGTCCACGGAGATGCCCGTCTCCGCTCGGAGATAACGAGCGAACTGTCCGCTGTAGTTGGCCTCGACGCAGATCGTCTTCCGGCAGCGGCGTAAGATCTCGGCCACCTCACGGGCGTGGAAGGGGAAGAGATACATGATGTGCAGGCGATTGGCGCGAATCCCCTCCTCGGCGAGCTTCTCCACGGCCTCTCGAATCACGCCTTTGGTCGAACCCCACCCGATCAGCGTGACCTCGGCGTCCTCAGGGCCTTCGAGCACCGGTGGTGGGAGCTCGCGCAGGACGGCGTCGAGCTTGCGCATCCGCTTCTCGTGAATCTTGCGCCGCACAGGCGGAGAGGTGAAGACGTCGCTGATCAGAATCCCCTCCTCGTCGTGATCGTCAGTGGCAGCGACGTGAGCGGCGCCTTCGGTCCCCGGCAGCGCGCGCGGAGAGACGCCCGATCGGGTGAAGGCATAGCGCTTGTATCTTCCCTTGGCCTCATCCCATTCGGTCACCAGCTCGCCGCGCTCGATGGGGACATCGTAGCGCAGATCCTCGGGCTCGATCGTCTCCGGGTGCTCGCTGAGCAAGAGATCGCTCATGAGGATCACCGGGAGTTGGTACTTCTCGGCGAGGTTGAAGGCCGTGACGACGGCCGAGAAGCACTCGGCCACGTCCCCCGGCGCGATGATGACTCGGGGATAGTCTCCTTGCGAAGCGCCGAAGACCTGATTGAGATCACCTTGTTCGGTCTTCGTGGGCAGGCCGGTCGAAGGGCCTCCGCGCTGCACTTCGATGACGACCACGGGAGCTTCGATCATCCCCGCCTGTCCGATCGCTTCGGTCATCAAGGCGAAGCCACCGCCGGAAGTCCCGCACATGGCGCGAACGCCCGCGTATCCGGCGCCGATGGCCATATTCACGACGGCCAACTCATCCTCGCACTGCTTGACGACGATGCCGCACCGATCGGCATGCGCCGCCATCCAGTGCAGAATCGAGGAAGCGGGCGTCATCGGATACGCCGAGTAGAACTTGCACCCGGCCGTCACCGCGCCGATGGCGAAGGCCTCATTGCCGGTGATGAATGGCCGACGAACGTGAGTGAACGTCCATCTGTAGCCGAGCGGGACGAAGTGCTCCTTGGCATATTCGTATCCCGCGCGCAAGACGGCCACGTTCTGGTCAATGACGGCTTGCCCCTTATGCTTGAAGGTATCGGTGAGCACGCCCACGGCCGTCTCGAAGTCCAGGCCGATCAGAAAGAGCAGGGCGCCCAGCGCCACCGTGTTCTGCATGACCGCAGGGACCTTCCCGAGCGGCTTCGTGATCGCGGAGACCGGCAGCGGAACCGGCAGCACATGATCCCGCAGCAGTGTCGGATCGAGCTTCAACCGATCGGAGTTGTAGAGGACAGCTCCACCCGGTTCGACCTCGCGCGCATGGCGCTCGATCGAATCTTGGTTCAAAGCGATGAGGACGTTCAAGTGGTCCCCATGAGACGTCAGTTTCCGTTCCCCGATCCGAACCCGCAGCCAGATGTGCCCGCCGCGGATGACGGATTGATAGCTGTTGTAAGCGTAAACGTACAACCCCAACCGAGCGGCCGTCTTGGCGAGGGTATCCCCCGTCTTATCCAGACCATCGCCCGCCGCTCCGCCAATGCCGACGGTGACTTCTCGCATGGCGCCTTCTCCTTTATCCCAAGATGTGGAATCCCGAGGAGGACCCGCGAAGTGGGTGGATCGCGCCTCGCCCGAGAGGAAGATACCAGGAATGAGGCACAGGAGAACCCCCGGACCGACGCGATCGCACTGTGTTCACCTCACCCCGCTTCACAATCAAGCCACAATGATAGGCCCTCTCCCTCCGGGCGTCAAGCGGGAAGGCCGAAGGATCGCCCGCCCTCGTCTGCGCCCCTTCTGCCGACCTGATCCTGGCCCGCTCGTGCTATACTGTGGGGTATGGTGCCGTGGGGGATCTACGTGCACGTCCCGTTTTGTCCGTACAAATGCGCCTATTGTGATTTCGATTCCGGAGTTCACCCGCAGGAGACGGTGGCGGCGTATGTCGCGGCTCTGCGCGAGGAGATCGCGCGGGCGGGCGTCGAAACCCTCTCAGTGGACACGATCTATTTCGGCGGGGGGACGCCGTCGCTTCTGGATCCGGATGTACTTGGAGAGCTCCTCCACACCGTGCGCCGGACGTTCGCTGTGCGTCCGGAGGTGGAGATCACTTTGGAGGCGAATCCGGGGACGATCACGGCGGAGAAGGCGCGCGCATTTCGCGCGCTCGGGGTGAACCGCGTGAGCCTTGGAGCGCAGACCTTTGAGGAGGGCGAGCTTCGCCGGCTCGGGCGTCGGCATACGGTGGAGCAGATCGGCGAGTCGGCGGCGCTGCTGCGCGCGGCTGGTATGGAGAACCTGAACCTGGACCTGATCATCGGGATCCCCGGGCAGACCCTGACGAGCTGGGAGCGGACGATGGATCGCGCGTTCTCGTTGAGGCCGACCCATCTCTCGGTCTACCTGCTGGAGGTTCATGACGGGACGCCGTTGGCGGCGCAGCTCGCTCACGGGCGCATGGTGGAGCCGGACGAGACGCTCACGGTCACGATGTACTATCGGTTCCTGGAGCGCGCGGAGGAAGAGGGGTATGAGCAGTATGAGATCTCCAATTTCTGTCGGCCGGGGTTCGCGTCTCGGCATAATTTGAAATATTGGTCCGACGAGCCCTATCTCGGATTCGGGTGCAGCGCGCACTCCTACGATTTCCGAGAGCGGCGGCGGAATCTCGCGACGCCGCAAGCGTACATCGCCGCCATGCGCGAGCGGGGGGAGGCGGTGGCCGGGCGCATCGCCATGACTGAGCGCCGGCGGATCGAGGAGGCGCTCATGCTCGGGCTGCGCCGACGTTCGGGGGTGAATCTGAGCGCCTTTCGAGAGCGCTATGGTGTGGAGGTCCTCGATCTCTACGGTGATCGGCTCGCGCCGCTCGGCGAAGCCGGACTGATCGAGATCAGCGGCGGCTGGCTGCGCCTCACGCGGCGAGGTTTGATCGTGGCCAATGAAGTGTTTGCCGTCTTCGTGTGAGGTCGGGTACATTTATCCCCCTCTCTCTGGCGGGAGGACGGGATGCGACTCATTGACTTGCGAAGCGATACGGTGACGCGGCCGACGCCGGAGATGCGCGAGGCGATGGCGCGCGCCGAGGTCGGCGACGATGTCTACGGGGAAGACCCGACGGTGAATCGGTTGCAGGAGCGCGCGGCCGAGATCTTCCAGAAAGAGGCGGCGCTCTTTGTCCCCTCGGGCACGATGGGGAACCAAATCTGCGTGAAGGTGCACACGCGGCCGGGGCAGGAAGTGATCCTGGAGGAGAAGAGCCACATCTACAATTTCGAGATGGCGGCCATGGCCGTGATCTCCGGGACGCTGCCGCGCGTTGTGCGCGGGCGGGATGGGATCGTGGATTGGCCGACGATTGAGGCGGCCTTGAGCCCCAGCGTCTACTATCGCGCGCCGACGGGATTGATCTGTCTGGAGAACACGCACAATCTGGCAGGGGGGACGATCTTGCCCTTGGAGGTGGCGCACGAGATCTGCGCGCGCGCGCATGAGCGGGGCGTGCCCGTGCATTTGGATGGAGCGCGCGTGTTCAATGCCGCCGTCGCGTGCGCGCGCTCGGTCGCCGAATTGGCCGAACCGTTCGATTCGGTGATGGTTTGCCTCTCGAAAGGGCTCGGGGCGCCGGTGGGGTCGCTGATTCTCGGATCTCGCGCCTTCATCGAGGAAGCGCGCGCCGTGCGGAAGATGCTCGGCGGCGGGATGCGGCAAGTGGGCGTGCTCGCCGCTGCCGGGTTAATCGCTTTGGAGAAGATGCCCGCGCGTCTTATCGAGGATCACGAGAACGCGCGCCTGCTCGCCTTCGGCCTGGTTGAGCTTCCGGGGCTGGCGCTCGATCCCGAGAAGGTCCAGACGAACATCGTCATCGTGGATGTCGCGGCGACCGGATGGACGGCCGCGGAGTTCGTCGAGCGGCTCCGCGCGTGCGGCGTCCTGGTGGGCAGCCTCGGTCCGACGACCGTCCGATTGGTGACCCATTATGACGTCAGCCGCGACGATTGTCTGACGGCGCTTCGCCTCATCCGCGATGTCCTCCGGGACGCGCCGGGAGCCCGATCCTAGCGCGCGTATGTCGAGGCGAGGGATCATCGCCATAGATGGGCCGGCCGGGTCGGGCAAGAGCACGGTGGGCAAGCTCTTGGCCAAGCGGCTCGGTTATCTCTACATGGACACGGGCGCCATGTATCGCGCGCTCGCGTGGAAGGCGTTGAGTCTGGGGATCTCCCTCGATGACGAGGAAGCGCTGACGCGGCTGGCCGAGCGCGTGCGCATCACCCTCTCCGGAGATCCCGACGCCTTGCGCGTCGCAATTGACGGTCAGGATGTGACCGATGCCATTCGCGCTCCGGAGATCAGCCGCGCGGCTTCCATCATCGCGACGATCCTCGGTGTCCGCCGCGCCATCGTGGCC
>BEHK01000023.1 GCA_002898775.1 bacterium HR08
CCCGAATCTCTTTGATTCGGTTGTTCTCGATGACAATGTCAACGGGACCGCGCGGCGGCGCCCCCGTGCCGTCAATGAGAACGGCTCCACGAATCACCAACGTTTTGAAAGGACCGACGCCTTCATCCGCTCGCCGTGGGGGAGCGGGAATCAACTGGGCCTCTGGCTGCCGTTGCTGTCCACGCACCGGGCGGGACATTCCGCCGCTGCCCATAATCAGCACGACGAGGAGACTACTTGTCAGGGTCTTTCTTCTTCGTTTTCGCTCCATAGTATCCCTCCTCCGACCGATGATGCCCTGCTGCGGATCAACCGCTGCTTGGTGCCCGTGAGGATTGCTCTCGTTGGGATGGCGTTCATCCCTCCTGAGCCGGGCGAGCGCTTATTCTATCACGACCACCCCGAGAATACCTCCGCATTCCTCCGCCAACGTCTCCAGCCTCAGATGAGGAGGAATCGCAGGATTCCCACCGTGATGCGCTTCTCCGCACCTCACCCGAAAGCAAATAGGAGCTCGGTGATGGGGAGCAAGGGCTGTCGTCGCACGACCGAAGGCCGAGGACGATCGCGTCGGCTCACCCATCGTCCTGAATGCCGCCGGATCGGGAGGAGGAAACGCCGAGCTGGATCGGAAGCCTCCAGGTGCTGATCGCGCCCCGCCCGCCGGAGGTTGTTTATATCATGCCGAATAACGGTCTCCCACAAATAGAGTCTGCGTCTATGATCCCCACTGGCACGTAAGGCCGAAATGTATATCGCCCTTCAATGGGATCGTCTTGAACGATCTAAAGTGATCTTGAACGGGATTAGTCTCCCTTATGATTCACGCCCACGAGTTCCCTAAATTCGTTCAAGAAGCCATAAAGGCGTGCAAGACAGGGCTGGTTGAGACGAATATAGTGACGACGGCATATGCGGAAATCCGCAGGGATGAGGCGACGGCGAGGGCCATGGTCCATCATGTGCGCCGCGATGGGTATGCTGATTGCAATCGCGGGAGTGCCGGCCCAGGAGAAGCCGTTCATCGAGGATTATGTACGGGCAGCGGTGACGGTTCCTCCGGCGGCCCTCGACCTTGATCCCTTCTACAAGAAGTACACCGATGCGCTGGGTATTCCCATCCTCAGCTCGGAGAAGGTGCCCGATGGGGCGTTGCTCGTGGCGCGGGACATTGTCATTGCCATGCTGGCCAAGCGGCCCGATCTGCGACAGGAAATGATCCGGAAGAAGATGCGCGTCGGCGTCATGGCGCAATCGGAGGTCACCACCGATATTCCCGAACATCGCCACCGCAAGAAACCGGCCCGCGACGATCCGCGACTGACTCCGGCCGAGCGTGCCAACTACGACCGACCGGGCGGCATCGGCAGCATGACCGACAAAGAGTACTGGGACCGTCGCGCCCGGGGGCTCGGAGGAAACCCCACAACCTGCGCCGAGGAAAATCTGCTGGGTTATCCGGGCACGCGCTACTTTGGCGAGAACATCCTCATCCACGAATTCGCCCACGCCATCATGAACGTCGCCATCCGAACGGCCGATCCCAGGCTCTACGAGGAGATTCTCGCGGCCTATCGCGACGCGATGGCCAAAGGGCTCTGGAAAGGCCACTATGCCGCGACCAACGCCAACGAATATTGGGCCGAGGGAACCCAATTCTGGTTCTGGTCCAACTACGAATACCGCGATGGCCATCGGCGCGTTCAAACGCCGGACGATCTCCAGCAGTATGATCCGAAACTCTACGAGCTGCTCAGCCGCGTCTACGAGACGCACCGCATTCCGATGGACGTCTATCACGGCAAGAACATCCCGCCCCCGCGGCGGTCCGAGCGACGATGAGTCGCCCGGTGAAAGTGAAGACACGCGACCGCAGCTTACTTATATGGAACGATGAGGAAGGATGGAGAGGTGACACGCTTCGGAGAAGAAACGCGCGATCATCAGTCTTCTGCACTGATGGCTTTACTTCATAGACCGTAAGGAGGGAGGATCCATGTCACACCTATCGTTGCGAGCGATGGTCATCGTCGTACTTCTCTGCCTGCTGGGGACGTGGATCGGTCCCATTGGACGAGCAGCACCCGCCCCTCAAGTGCGCACGACCGGGGAGATTCGCGGGCGGGTCTTCGACCCCACAGGTGCGGTGATCCCGGACGTCACGATCGAGGTGAAGGACCTGGCGACCGGGCGGGTCCGGACGACGACCTCGGATGCGATCGGGACGTTCGTCTTGCTGAACCTCCAACCGGGCGTCTATGAGCTCACCGCCCGCCATCCGGACTTTCAGACGACCATCCTTCCACGCGTCGTCGTCGAGACGGCTCGCACGACCGACGTGGATGTGCACCTGAGCGTCGGGGCGATCGCCGAGACGGTCGAGGTCACGACGACCGGTCTCCCCACATTGGAGAGGACTTCGACCACTGTCAGCCAAACCATTCGAAACGATTTCGTCCACCGGCTGCCTCTGGCCGGACGCGACACGCTTCCCTTCGGCATCCTGATGGCCGGCGCTCAAACGCCCAGCACGAACGCGCGGGACACGACGTTCAACGGACTCCCCAATGCCTCCCTGAACATCAGCATTGACGGGATGAACAACAACTCGCAGCGCTGGAAGAGTGGGGGGACGAGCTACTTCGGCTTCGCACCCATGCGCTTGGATGCCATCGAGGAGGTCTCGATCTCCACAACGGGACTGGGTGCGGATGCGGCTGCCGGAGGCGCGATGACGATCCGCTTCACGACGCGGCGGGGAACGAACGAGTTCCATGGGAAGATTTTCTATCAGATGCAGAACGAAGCGTTGAACGCGAACACCTTCTTCAACAACGCTCGTGGATTGCCGAAACCCCGCGTTCGCAACAACGACTTCGGCGGCAACCTGGGTGGATATATTCCGATTCCCTTCACCAAGAAGCGCCTCTACTTCTTCGTGAACTTCGAGGCAAATCCCGTCCCCTCGTCGTTCACCGCGACGCAGCTGGTCCTCACGCCGGAGGCGCAGCGTGGGATTTTCAAGTACATCGGCACGGACGGCCAAATCTACGCGGTGAATCTCCTGGAGATCGCCGGCCGCGCGGGCTATCCGAGCCAAGTGGATCCCACGATTCAGAAGATCTTCGATCTCATCAACAGCACGATTTCCAAGGGCACGCTGCTCCCCAGCACGACGGATTTGAACCGCGTGACCTTGCAGTGGACGCAGGAAGACTATGCGGGCGCCTATTATCCGACCGTCCGCCTGGATTACCAGATCACGTCCAAGCTCGCGTGGCGCGGAACATGGAACCTTCGACACAATCAATGGGATGGGGAACCGCTCTATCCCGGGTTGGCCTCGAAAGAAGACCGGCGCTTGTGGGCGAACGAGGCGAACGCCACGATCTACATCGCTTCGACCGGACTCGATTGGACAATCACGCCCAATATCCTGAACGCGTTCACCTTTGGCGTGCAGTCGAACCTGGAGAACTTCAATCAACATGCGACCCCCTTCATCTGGCGCGACCTGGGCATCCCGCGGATCGCTCTCCCCCTCATCACTCACCCGATTCCCACCGGACTCCCCTTCCCTCGGAACAATCCGGTGTACAGCCTCTCGGACAATCTCAACTGGGTCCGCGGGAAGCACACTTTCACCTTCGGGACGTCAATCCTCCGCACGAGCATGTATGAGACGGCGTATGGATCGGCGGGCGTCCCCATCTATAATTTGGGCGTGATCGCGGCGGATCCGGTCACGTCCGTGTTGAGCGGCGCGAACCTACCGAGGATCCGCAGCTCCGACCTGAGCACGGCCTGGTCCCTCTATGCCTTGCTCACGGGGCGCATCAGCAGTATCAGCGGCAGTCGCAATGTGGACGAGCGCACGAAACAGTACCGGGACTTCACGCCCGTCATCCGCCGCCAAGCGTTCTCGACCGGCGGCATCTATTTCCAGGACTCGTATCGAGTGACACCAAGCCTGACACTCAACTATGGCTTCCGCTGGGAGATCTCTGGTACGCATACGAATACGAACGGCATCTACACGGATCCCGGACTCGAGCACCTCATGGGGCCCTCGCGCCAGCTCTTTCGCCCGGGCGTTCTGGACGGCATCTCGGACCCGCAGATCTTCCAACGCTCGAAATCCTATCGGTCGGACAAGGTGAATCCGGCGCCCAATTTCGGGCTCGCGTGGAACCCGGCTTTTGCGAACGGCCTCCTGAGCACGCTCTTCGGCGCGAATCGCCAGACGGTCATCCGGGCCGCCTATGGGATCAACTACTACGACGAAGGCATGAACATGCTTCAGTTCAGTGTTGGCAACAACCCCGGCTTGACCCAGAGCTTCGTCCTGCAACCCGGGATGCCGGGCTTCGCCCCCGGCGAACTCTCGCTCACGCGAGCACTCACCGCGCCGCTTCCCCCGTTTGCGGTGAATCCACCGGCCTTCACCTTCCCCATGCCTCAATCGCTCTTCACCTTCGTGAGCGGATTGGCGTCGTTCAAACCGTTCATGCACACGCCGTACGTCCAGAATTGGACGTTCGGCATCCAACGCGAACTCACGCCGAACACTGTCCTCGAAGTCCGATACGTCGGCAATAAGTCCACGCACGTCTGGCGGACTTATCCCTTGAGCGAGACCAACATCTTTGAGAACGGGTTCTTGCAGGAGTTCCTCAACGCGCAGCGGAATTTGGCGATCAATCAGGCGGCCGGGGTGAACAGCTTTGCGAATCGGGGGTTGCCGGGGCAGGTGCCGCTGCCGCTGTTCGAAGCGGCCTTTGGCGCGCGCGGCTCGCAACCGGCGCTGCCGGCCGGGTCGGGATTCGCCAACGGCACGTTCATCAATCACCTGCGTCAGGGAACGGCCGGGGCTTTGGCCAATACGCTGGCTACCAATAACATCTATTTCTGCCGACTGGTCGGCAGCAATTTCGCGCCCTGCGCGGCGCTGGGGTTCAATGCGCCGGGTCCGTATCCAATCAACTTCTTCCGCGCCAATCCGTTCGTCACGAGCATGACGCTCGTGGATGACAACTCGTGGTCCACCTATCACGGCTTGCAGATCGAACTCCGGCGTTCTCTCAGTCGCGGCCTCACGCTCAACGCCAATTACACATGGAGCAAATCGCTCGGCGACTTCTTTGCGGCGCCGAACTCCAACGCCTCCGACGGATATACGACGCTTCGGAATCGGAATCTCGATAAGGCGCCGTCTCCGTTCGACCTGCGCCACACCCTCAACGTCTTCTGGACCTACGAGCTGCCGTTCGGACGCGGTCGGCGCTTCCTCTCGAACGCCCCCGGAGTCCTCGACCGAGTGATCGGTGGGTGGACGCTCTCCGGGATCACCCGACTCAATTCCGGCCGACCGTATCTGCTGACGAGCGGACGCGCGACGTTTAATCAAAACGAAGCAGGGGTGATCCTCAAAGGGATCAGCATCACCGAACTGCAGCGGAAGATGCGGCAGTTCAGCCCCGGCCCGAACCGCAACGCCTATTACGCCGATCCGACGCTCATCGGTCCGGACGGGCGAGCCAACCCGCAGGTCCTCGAGCCGCCGACGACGCCTGGTCAGCTCGGACAGTTCATCTACCTCTACGGGACGCCACTTGTGGTCAACGATCTGGCCGTGCTCAAGGAGATCCCGATCCGGGAACGCGTCAAGTTCAGCCTGCAGATCGAGATGCTGAACGCCTTCAATCATCCGGTCTTGAACGTCGGCGGCCTGGGTGGAACGCTCAGCATTGATTCGACGAGCTTCGGGCAGACGACGAGTACGCTCGTCGGCCCGCGCAACATTCAGATCCGAGCGCATATCACGTGGTAGCGCCTCTGGACGCAACCTCCTTGTCGTCACGCCCACCGGCTTGGGAGGGCGCCGATCCTTCCTTCGCCCACAGGATCGCGTGCCTCCCCAAGCTCTTTCCATCGCTGAATCTCGGACCAGGGGGGATGATGCCATGAGACGATACCGTCGATGGCTGGGCGCATTCGTAACGACCGTTTGTCTGCTGTCCTCGGCCTCCCCGCTCGTCCGCGCGCAAGGCATGCGGGCCGATTACGAACGCGCCTTCGCGTTGCGCGAGCGCCTCGAAGGGTTGGCCTTGAACATCGTGGACAACATCGAGTGGATCGAGAACGCGCCGCGCTTCTGGTATCGGCGAACGGTCAAAGGCGGCCACGAGTTCATCCTCGTGGATGCGGAGACGCTCACGAAGCGGCCGGCGTTCGATCATGCGCGATTGGCGGCGGCGCTCTCGTCGGCAACGGGACGCTCGTACATGCCGATGACCCTGCCCTTCTCCACTCTCACCTTCGTAGACCAGGAACGCGCCATCCAGTTCACAGCCGCGGGAGCGACCTGGCGTTGCGATCTCGCCGATTACACGTGCCGCCAGATCGGACCGGCGCCCTCAGGCTTCCCCAGAGGTCAAGGGCCCGAAGAGTCGGAAGAATACCCTCGCGAGTACGACAACGACGTCTTCGATGGGATGGTCGTTCTCCCCACGCGGGCTCCCTCGCCGCAACAGACGCAGCAAACCCGCCGTCCGCTCCCTTTCAGCCCTATCCGCTCCTCTCAAGAGCTTCAGGTGAAGCCTTCTCCGGACGGACGATGGGAGGCTTTCATCCGGAACTATAACGTCTTCATCCGCCCCAAGGGAAAGGACGAGGCCATTCCGCTCAGCTACGATGGGTCGGAAGCCAACGCATATACGTTCGCTTCGATCACCTGGTCGCCAGACTCCCGGCGATTGGTCGCCTACCGCGTACAGCAGGGGTATCGCCGACAGGTCCATTACATCGAATCCTCGCCGACCGACCAGCTGCAACCGAAACTCCACGCGCGCGAGTATGCGAAGCCGGGCGATGTCCTCGACGTCGCGCACCCGGTCCTCTTCGACGTGGAAGCGCGAAAAGCGATCCCCATTGAAAATCGCCTCTTCCCTAATCCCTACAGCCTCTCCAATCCCGTGTGGTGGAAGGATGGGCGAGCCTTCACCTTCGAGTACAATCAGCGCGGCCACCAGGTCTATCGCGTGATCGAGGTGGATGCGGCGACGGGGACGCCGCGCGTCCTCATCGATGAGGAATGCGCGACGTTCTTCTCCTATCGTCCCCTCTCGCCGAACCATCGCGAGACCGGAACCCGATACCGATATGATGTCAACGATGGGCGGGAGATCATCTGGGCCTCCGAACGCGATGGATGGCGCCACCTCTATCTCTACGATGGCCTCACGGGAAAGGTGAAACATCAGATCACGAAAGGCCCATGGGTCGTGCGCGGCGTCGTGAAAGTGGATGAGGAGCAGCGCCAGATCTGGTTCCAAGCCAGTGGCATGTATCCCGATCAGGATCCGTACTTCATCCACTACTATCGGATCAATTTCGATGGGAGCGGACTCGTGGCTCTGACCGAAGCTAACGGCGACCACGTGGTGCGGTTCTCCTCGGATATGGCGTACTACGTGGACCTGTGGTCTCGCGTGGATCATCCGCCGGTTCTGGAACTGCGGCGCACGGCGGACCGGAAGGTGCTCATGGAGGTGGAACGCGGAGATATCACCGAATTGCTTGCGATCGGATGGCGTCCGCCCGAAGTCTTCGTCGCCAAAGGGCGCGACGGAAAGACCGACATCTGGGGCATCATCATTCGTCCGATGAACTTCGATCCGTCGAAGAAATACCCCGTCATCGAGAACATCTACGCCGGGCCGCAGGGATCGTTCGTGCCGAAATCGTTCAGCGTCTACACGCCGATGCGCTCGTTGGCCGAGCTGGGCTTCATCGTCGTGCAGATCGACGGGATGGGAACGGCGAACCGCTCCAAGGCCTTCCACGACGTGGCGTGGAAGAACTTGCGCGATGCGGGCTTCCCCGACCGCATCCTCTGGCACAAGGCCGTGGCGGCGAAGTATTCGCATTACGATATCACCCGCGTCGGCATCTACGGGCACTCCGCCGGCGGGCAGAATGCGCTCGCCGCTCTCTTGTTCCATCCCGACTTTTACAAAGTGGCCGTCTCCTCGTGCGGCTGCCACGACAATCGCATGGATAAGATCTGGTGGAACGAACAGTGGATGGGATGGCCCGTCGGCCCCCATTACGCGGAGTCCTCGAACGTGGAGAACGCTCACCGGCTGCGCGGGAAAGTCCTGCTCATCGTCGGCGAGCTGGATACGAACGTGGACCCCGCGTCCACGTTGCAGGTCGTGAACGCGCTCATCAAGGCGAATAAGACCTTCGACCTTCTGGTCCTACCGGGTCAAGGGCACACGATGGGCGGGACCTACGGGACGCGGAAGATGTACGACTTCTTCGTCCATCACCTGCTCGGCGTGGAGCCTCCCGACTGGAACGTCTCGCCGGAAGAAGCGCCCCAACAGTGAGTCCTCGTGGGGGATCCCCCCCCACGAGGTCGTTGGATCACTCGCGCTGCCCTCCCTGCGCGACCGTGCGGACGTCGAAGACCGCCCCCGCGATGGCGTTCGGATGCGCCTGGAACTTCACGACGATGCGCTCCTTGCCCCGCGTGAGGCGTTCCGGAATGGGATATTCCTTGTCGAACAGCTCGGTCGGATGGATCTCCAAGCGCTCGGTCGCGATCTTCTCTCCTTCGACGAAGATGTCGAACACGCGCGGAGGCCCTTCGCTCCCACGATAGGTGCAGACCAGGAGCACGGGACGATCCGGCGCGACCTTCAGCTCGTAGCTGAACCATCCGTTGCGCGCGGCGCGCCACCGTCTCCCCTCGAAGTATCCCTCGTTCGCATTCTCGCCCTGGAAGCGATGCGCCTGTTCGCTCTGCGGATCATTGAGATCCACCGCGTCAATGGTCAATCGTTCGATCTCCCGGCGTCGCGCTTCGCGCGCAGCGATCTCCGCCTTCCGTCGCTCCCATTCGGCGGGCGTATAGACCTTCCAGTAGACGGTATACCGCCGATCGTGCAGCTTGTAGAAGGGGGCGAGCGTCACCTCGCGCGGCTGTCCGAGCCCTTCGGTGCGGAACGTCAGCGGCGTTCCTGCCACCGGCTTCACCTTCGCCAAGACATCCTTCACATCGGCGGTGACAAAAACGGGCACGTCCACCGGTCGCACTCGGCCGATGCGCGGAGCGCTCGGACCGTACCGCTCGGATTCGACCAATCCTTCGGTGCCGAGATCCCCCGCCAACACGATCGGGCCATAGAGGAGCGCGATCATCGTCGGATCATCTGGCATGGCTTCTACCCGCAGGCTCATGGGGAACCGCACTTCCACCGTATCTCCGTCTCTCCACTCTCGCTCGATCGTGATGTACGATCCTGGTGTCGCCGTGACCGATTCGCGCTGACCGTTCACGAGGACCTGAGCGCCCGATACCGCCCATCCCGGGTACCGGATCTTCAACGCCAGACGAACGGGGCGTTCCACGTGAAAGGTCAGGCGTGTCCGATCCTCTTCCGGAAATCGCGTCCGCTGCTCCAGGCGTATGCCCTTCTCGCTCCACCGCACTTCCGAAGCGAGGAAGAGATTCACATAGAGTGAGCGATCGTCGCGGAAATAGATCGCCTCTCCATATCGCGCGTGGTTCTCCATCCCCGTCCCCACGCAGCACCAGAAGGAATTCTCCGGTGTCGAGTACGTCCGGAAAGCTCCCGGTCGCAACGGCACGTAGTAGCACATCATCCCCGTCGCGGGATCCTGCGATGCCAGGATGTGATTGAACAGCGCGCGCTCGTAGAAATCCATATACTCGCCCTTGGGCTCCCAACCGAAGAGGTGGCGCGTGAGCTTCAGCATGTTATACGTGTTGCACGTCTCCGCCGTCGCCGGACCCAATCGGCGCGAGAATTGTGAGATGGGGAAGAATCGTTCGCCGTCGCTGTGCCCTCCGATGACGTACGAGCGATGCAAGGCGACGCGCCGCCAGAAGAAGGTGGCGATGTCGGCATACCATTTCTCGCCCGTCAGCTCGTACTCGCGCGCCGCGCCGATGATCTTCGGGATCTGCGTGTTCGCATGCAGCCCATCCAGGGGATCTTCCCCCCGGGACAGCGGCTCGAAGAGCCGGTGATGATCGAAGAGCCGCGCCAGCCGCAGATGCTCCGGATTCCCCGTGACGGCATAGAGGTTCGCCAAGACCTCGTTCATTCCCCCATACTCGGTCTCCAGCATGTTCTGCTGCTGCTCGCGCGTCAGGCGATCCATCCGGAACTTCACCCAATCCGCCATCTTGATGAGCACGTCGAGGGCCTGCGCATTATCGCAATACACGTACACGTCGAGCAATCCCGCCATGATCTTATGGAGCGTATAGTACGGCGCCCACACGCGCTGTCGCGCTTCCACGCGGTCAATGAACTCCTCGGGGAACGCCGAGAGATATCCGCGATTGAACCCGCGGCGCTCGAGCGCCTCCTGGATGCGCGCCAGCTCCGCCACGAGCTGATTCGCCCGCGCCTTGAATCGCTCATCCCCGGTCCCGGCGTACATGAGCGCGCAGGCCGTGAGATAATGTCCGACCGTATGCCCTCGCAGCTCGACCTCCGGTGCCTCCCATCCCCCATAGGGCCGAGCGGAAGACGGAAGCCCGGCGTTCACCCGAAAGTTATGAAGCAGACGATCCACATCCAGGCTCAGGATATACCGCGCATCCCGCTCCATCGCATCGCGAAATGGCCCCTCTAACAGATGAACCTCAGTCACATCGAAGGGAATAGCCTTCAGGGGGACCTTATTCGGCACGGTGACCTTTCGCCCCTGTAGGAACATCCCCGTTCCCCGCGGAGCGCTCCATCCACAGAGCGCGAGAAGCGCCAGTCCGAAACCGATCCATTTTGGCTTCATATACCTCCCTCCACACACAGGAGACCTCCCGCCCGCATCACCCCGTTTTAACCCATCGCGTGACATCGGGGGGGATCAGATGATGAGGAGATTGGGCGATGTTGGAAGCACGTATACACATGGGCGGCTTTCATCCCCTCCCCCCCGACGCCGGTCAACCTCAGAAACTCAGCTTGAGCCGGATCTGAATCTCCCGAGGCCCTGTGGCCGTCGCCGTCGTCTGTCCGAACGTCGTCGACATGATGCTGACGGAGCCGGCCACGCCGCCGACCTCGAAGCTCGGATGGTTGAAGGCATTGAGCGCCGTGACCCAGAGGTCGAACTTCACGCGTTCGGTCAGCGAGATCTCCTTCGAGAGCGCCAGATCCGGCAAAAAGAGGGAAGGTCCATACAGATAGATGAACTGGCCGAAAACGCCGGGGGTCGTCGGAGGCGCCAGGATCTCTGGATTCGCCCGCCCGTCCGGACCAATGAGCTTCGGGTCTACGAAGAACACGGTGGCATTCGGCCCTGGTCTCACCCTGAGCATCTTCTGCAGATCCTTCGCCGTGAGCCCGTTCAGGATGACGCCGGAATCGTTCTGATTCACAGTGAAGCGATCGCTCGAGAGCCGGAACACGCGCCCCGACTGCCAGCGGACGATCCCCGACAGCGTCCAGCCTCCGATGATCTTGTCCACGACTGAACTCCCCGTCGCCCATCGCCTCCCAGTCCCGAAAGGCAGCTCCCAACTCCAGTATGCTTGAAAGACGTGACGCAGGTCGAACGGTGATGGTCCCTTATCGAGCCGCCGGTTCCGAAGCGTCGTGTAGTTTCGAGTCATGGTGGGCGAATCGGCGAAGAGGTCGCTCAGCGACTTGCTGAAGGTATAGTTGGCCGTGAAACTCAAGCCCCGGCTGTAGGCGCGACGCACCTGCACCTGAAGCCCGTGATAGCTGGAGTAGGAGTAATCCGTCATGAGATTGATCGCCGCGCCGGCCGCGAAGGGATTCACCTGGAAGAAATTAATGGGGAAAGGACCGGGACTATCGAACCCAAGTCGCGCGCAGGCCGGGAGCTGACTCCCCACCATCCGGCAGAGGTAGATCGAAGATCCCGCCAGCGCATTGGCGAACGCCCCGACCTGTCCCTGACGGAGATAGTTCAGAAACGTGCCGTTGCTGAAGCCCGAAGCGGCGGGCAGAGCAGGCTGCGATCCGCGCGCGCCGAAAGCGGCCTCGAAGATGGGCAGTGGGACTTGTCCGGGGAGCCCTCGATATTGAAAGCTGTTCACCCCGGTCGCCTGATTGATCGCGAGATTCCGCTGCGCGTTCAAGAACTCCGCCAGGAATCCGTTCTCGAACACATTGACTTCATTCAAATTGAAGCCATGCCAAATATGCGTCCCCTTGTTGCCCACGTATCGGACTTCGACTACCGTATGACGGACGATCTCGCGCTGCAGACCGAACGTCCAGGTCTGGATATAAGGTGTCCGCAGCTGCGGCAACATGCTGCTGAAGCCGCGCGCGAACGTGTAGTCGGCCTGCCGGAAAGGCGGCGAGAAGCTCTCCGGAAACCTCGCCAGAGGCGGCGTCGGATCACTCAAGCGCAATTGTCCGATGGGAAATCCCGGCATCCCCGGATTCAGGAAGAGCGATTGCATCAATCCCGGGTTCCCTCCAGCGAAGTTGATGAACGTCAGCAGCCCTTCGTCATAGTAGCTCAGCGAATAGCTCGCTCGGAGGACGGCCTTTTGCTCTCCCCCTAAGAGTTTCCGCCACAATCCCGATTCCGCCCGCGGCGACCACGCGAAGCCGAGATTCGGCCCCGGGTTGACGAAATCGCCCCGATAGGCTCGCGGACGAAGGAAGACCTGCGGGTCCATCACCCCATCGAGAACACCGGGCTTGAAGAGCTGACGCGAGGGACCCATCAGGTGCTCCACCGTCGGGCTCGTGTAGATGCCGTGCGCATCATGAGTCGCGCCCGAGAACTGCCACCGGAATCCGTAGTTGAGCGTGAGCGTCGGCCGATACCGCCACGAGTCCTGGAAGTAGAAGCCTCCGACTCGTTGCCGATCGAGCCGCACGAGCATTGTCAGGTCTCTGTACTGCTTCGTCCGATAGTCCACGCCACGCGTCGCGCTGATGCTGGCCACGCGCCCGGTGAGCAACGCGTAGAGGTTCCACGCGTTTGTCAAATCGGTGCTCGAAATCCCAGGCAGCACGGACGGATTCAATACGCTCGTCACCGGGTCGCCCGTCGCGATCCCGACGTTGTACTGCGGGATCCCCGCCCCGATGAAATCAGCATCGTACCATCCGACGTGACGGAACGACCCCCCGATGGTCATCGAATGCGCGCCTCGGATGAGCGTGAGGTTGTTGTAGAGATTGTGCGTGCCGTTGGCGCGCGAGATGTTCATCTGGTTGCGAATCAACGGGGGAACGAAAGGATAAGCGATGCGCATGAGCCGACCGTTCACGTCGAACTGATCCGGTCCCTCGCCCACATTATACTGATCCACATTGTGTTGAAGTCCGTACTTGAACTCGTTGAGCGTGCGCGGGGAGATCGTCCAGTTCACCGCCGTCGAAGCGATATACCAACTGTTGGTGAACTTGCTCTGCTCCCTGAACTCTGGGCCCGGCCAGGGCCGCGTCCCATCAATGACGCGGTTGAAGAGGTGCCAGGTCCCCGTCCAGGTGAGGTTCGGCGTGATGTGATAGTCCAGGCGAACCGTCGGATAGTGTTGAATCGTGTTCGTTCGATTGAGCCAGCTCAGCGTGTTCCGAAACAGGTCCAGGCGCGTGATCACGCCGTTGCGCCACGTCTCGTTCGTCCGCCGGAAATATTCGGCCACGATGGGGTCGAGCTGACTCGGGTACCCCTGAGCACTCGCGATCTGCAGGAGATTGACCGCGCGCTCTACCCCGTCCGTCCCGCGATATCGGAAGACTCCCTGCTGTGCCTCTGGCGTGAGGATCGTGTTCGACGCCGTAGACTGACTCGGGATCCGCGCCTGCTCGTAATTCACGAAGAAGAAGAGCTTGTTCCGCCAAAGCGGCCCGCCCAGATGCCCACCGAATTCGTTGAACCGCACGCGAGGTCGAGGCAACCGGCGCGCGTTGTTGAAATAGCTGTTCGCATTCAAGGCATCGTTACGCAGTTGATGGAAGAGGCCACCGTGAAATTCGTTCGACCCGCGCCGCGTGACGAAGCGAATCTGCATCGCGCCTTCAGCGCCGGCATCGGCCGTCAATCCCGCCGTGGAGATCGTCACCTCTTCGATCGCATCGAGCCGAGGCGGAACCGTGGCGAAGAAGCTCGTGCCCCCGCTCTTGAACCCTTGAGAGTTGTTGTTGATGCCATCCACCATGATGTTGATCGTCGCCCCCGGCATCCCGTTGTAGGCGCTGAAACGACCTCCCCCTCCCACCGTCTGAGCCCCCGGTACCAGAAGCGCGAAGTTCAAGATGTTGCGCCCGCTGAGCGGCAGTTTTTGAATCGCCTCGTTCCGAACCGTATTGGACACCGTGTTCGACGTGATCTCCAGCGCTGGCGTCGCCCCCTCAATTTGGACCGTCTCGACGACCTCCCCGATCTTCAGGTGAACGACCACATCCGTCGTCCGCGCCGATTCCACGACCACTCGACTGAGAACGGCCGTCTGAAAGCCAGGCATCGTCACCGTCACCTCGTAGGTCCCAAAGGGAAGATTCGGGAAGAGGAATACCCCGACTTCGTTGGTGACCGCCTCTCGGAGGGCTCCCGTGAGTTGATCCCTGAGCTGAACCTTCGCCCCCGCCACGACAGCCCCTGTCGGATCGAAGACCGTCCCGGAGATGGCCCCTGTCGTCTTCCCCTGCCCGAAGATGACGCCCCCGATCAGAAGCGAGAGGGCGACGGTCCAGGACACAATTCGACTCGTGTGCGGTTTCTCCGACATGGCGGAGCCTCCTTGTCTGTTTTCAAGACCCTCCGTTCCCCGCGGAATGTCCTAGTTTAGGCTCCGCGCGCTTCGCTGTCTTGAATAATCTGAAGGCGAAATTGAACGAGATTAGGGCCAGGGACATTCCGATGCTGCCCCCGTATGTCAAGGGGAAGCCATTCGGGAGCTGGATGGGGACGCGTTCTCCACCGAGGGATGACGAGGAGGGAGAATCGGGCCTCACGCGCGCGGAGGACGGGAAGGGGCAGACGGGAGATTCTCCTCCAGCCGGGGGAAAAGGATTCGTTCCTCTCGGTGGACGTGTTCGATGATGACCTCGATGACGCCTTCGCCGATGGCGATCACCCGCCGGATGGCCTCGCGCTCATCCGCCTCGCGCTTGAGCCGTTGCAAGGCGCGCTTGAGCTGACGACATTCCTTCTCCACGCCATCATCCCCGGCGATGATCGTCCGAATCTCACGCTCGCGCGAGAGGCCACTTCGCCTGAGCAACGGGCGCAAGGTCCGGCGCTCCCGCAGCATGTGCGGATGAATGCGATCCGCAAGCAGCGCATGGAGGGATTCCAGGACGGGGATCACCGCCGCCGCCTCAGCCCGCTCAAGCGACAGACGCGCGAGCGATTTGTCCAAGCGCCGTAATTCCTTCAGCAGGATCCGATGTTCTTCGCGTAAAGCCTCGATCTCCGCCCGCGGTTCCTCGGCAAGCCCTCGATCGCCGGAGACGCTCGAGCACTTGCGCCTTTTCTCCACCATGCCCTCCTCCTCGTGCGACCTCAGGATCACGCGCTGATTATAGCCCATTCGGGATGAGAGAAGAAAACCAGACTCGCCCGCTTCCCTCAAAATAAAGAGGAGCCGGGAATCCCATATCCCGGCTCCTCGCTCTCGGAGGGCCGTACGAATCGCTTCACGGTCCTAAGCGGCCCGTGAGCATCGGTCGGGCTTCACAACGTCCGTGATCAACAGAGGCATAATCCCGGCGAGGTACAGCGCTTCCCCTCGCCGGACACGAAACCACCACACAACAGGAGCTTCATTCACACACACGCACTGCACGATGACCCCGAACCCACATGAGCTGTGAGACGCTCACTTTTCACCCACCCTGGCCAACGCCGAGATCCAAGATGTTCACGAACTGGATGAAGAACCGGTAGAAGGCAAAGAGGATCAGTAGCCACAGTTCCATAGAGACCCCTCCTCCTTTCATCGTTCTCCGGCGCGTCCACCCACCCGGCGATGGGCTGGCGGCCCGCGCGAAAACCCGAAAACCGCCGGGTTTTCAGGCTCTATTATATGCAAATGGAAATTTCAGGCAAGTAGATTTTTTCCCCGCCCGGTCGGGACTTTCGGGCAGCCCCCTGAGGCGAACGATCAGAGGCCGTACTGTTTCTTCTTCTTGTGGACGTGCACCCGCGTGGTGCCGAGCAGCTCTCCGGCCCGGGTCAGGTTGTTCCCGGTCTGCTCGAGCGCTTTTCGGATGAGGAAGATCTCCAGCGCCTCCTTGGCCTCATACCACGTGGGCAGGCGCGTCCCATCCACGATGAATTGGTCCCCCTCGACGCGAATCCGGCCGGCCTCCAGTTTCCGCCGGATGCGCTCGAACTCAGCGCGAAGCCATGCGTGCGGATATTCGGCCAGCAGCCGCTCCGCCCGCGCGAGCCACTCGCGCGCTTTCATAGGTTGGACTGCGAGCATCAATTCAGATAGATAGAGGCAGGCCGGAGCTTCGACCTCCCGGCTCTTCAACCGCTCGCCGATCTCCAGCGCCTGCCGCAACGCTTTCTCGCCCTCATAGTATCGGCCCCTCAAGAGGGCCACGCGCCCGAGCTCGACAAGAGCACGGCCTTTTTCAAATAAATTTCCAGCGAGTTCGGCATACTCTGATGCTCGTTTACCATAAACGCATGCTTTTTCAAGCTCTCCTCTCGCGGCATAGAGTTCAGCAAAAGAGGTTAGGAAGGTACTGGCGCCAGTAACATTACCAATTTCCTGGGCGAGTTCGAGACTTTCTTGCAAGAGTAACTCAGCCTCCTCGTACTGCCCAAGCCGGATCAAAGCCCAGGCTATATTATTGCTCGTGTACTCAAGATCCTGAAAGATGCCGAGCCTTTCAAATATACCCCTGGCCTTCCGAAGTACTGCCACAGCCTCATGATAACATCCGAGGTATAAGTGAAGGCCCCCAAGGCTGTTTAAAACTGAGCCATAATACCGCTGGCCCTCGCTTGACTCTAAAATCTCCGCTGCCTCTTTGAAGAACCCCCCAGCAGATTCAAGTTGCCCTTCATGGAGTCTTATTGCCCCCAGGTTGAACAATACGAGTCCGCGCAGAAACTCAGTGCGCCGGCCATCGCGGACTTCACTTAACAACTCATCGGAATGCCTCAAAAACCTCTCCGCTTCCTCGAAGCGGGCGCGTCGGCGTTCCAAGCGGCCGAGGTTATAAAGGGCGACGGCCTGGCGGAAGGTATCGCCGAGGAATTTGTAGAAGTGGAGGGCGATCTGAAAGTGCTCCTCGGCCTCCTCGTAGCGATAGAGCCAATAACTCAGCTCCCCGCGAGCCATCGCGTATCGGGCAGCTACGTCCACATCCTTCGCTTCGGCAGCGACCTCGTCCAGCAAGCGCTCGGCCTCGCGGAGGCGCGAGAAGTAGATCTCGATCTCAGCCTGGAGCACCTGGGCGAGCGGCGTCCTCTCGCGGATGTTCCTCAGAGCCTTTTCGGCCGTCACGAACTGGCCGGCGTCAATGAGATCGGCGACGGCGGATGCCGTGACCTGAAGCTCGCGGACTCGAGGCATGACTTCGGCTCCTCCTCGGCCAAAGAGTAATCCGCTCAAACATCACACTGCGCCGCTATATGTATGCGATTGAGCGCAGCGCGTCAAGGGGGGAGGCGGAAAATACGGCATTTGCCGGAGGAAAATCCGGCGATCGCCGGAGGCGCTGAGGGCGCGCGGATGAAGGAGAAGTCGAGCTGACTTCGGATCATGGGACTGGAAAGGCCTCGGACGCCGGGGTCAAATCAATCGCCGATACTCGTTCAGGTCGAGCCGCCAGACTGGGACGCCGCAGAAGCGGTCGCCCTCCGGGCAGGTCGGGCGCGTATCGGCCAGCTTTCGGAGCGCGCAGGGTGGAAGCAGGTACTTCCCGATCGTCGGGTTCACCTCGCGGATTTGTCGCGCCTCATCCACGGAGGCTCGCCAGATCTCTTCCTGCGCGAGATAACAGAGCCGCATGGCATGCTTGTGCCGGAGATTGAGCAGATCGGCCGATTCCGTATAGCGAATGGCGACGGCGTTCGGCAGCAAGTACATCGCATACTCATCGCGAACGCCGCGCGCTCTCAATCGGGCGATGGCCGACCAGATGCGCTCCATGGTTTCGACGTAGAAGCGCTCGAGCTCCTCCTCACACCGGATCAGCTCGGGGGTGATGAAATCCGGCTCCAAGCTGAACTGGGCCGTCAGGCAGGGGCGCGAGGCGGGCGTCAGGCGATGCCGTTGATCCTGGGAATCGGCCGCGTGACTGAGCTTCTTGCGGAACGTGTAGCTCGGATGATGAAGGGCTCGCGAGAGTTTGGAGAGCGTCGTCAGGTTCAACGACTCACCGAGCAACCGATTCCGCGCCGGATTCAGGACCAACTCGATGGCCGCCCGATCATCGAGCGCCGCCCGCGGGACTCCGAGGACTTGCCGCACGGCATCGGCCAAGGTCGCCTCATTGTTGAGCTTGTAATCCACGAGCTTGGATACATGCCCGTCGAGGCCGCGATCGAACTCCTCGCGGAACGTGCGCCTCGCCTCCCATCCCAACCCCTCGAAATGCGCGGTGAAGAAGGCGAATTCGGGGGTCTCCTCAAGTGGGATCGGCTCTTCAAGAATGCGCGCATAGAGCGGATCCCAGCGCAACACCTCGTGGACCATCTTCTCGACGACGAGGCGCTGTTCATGCGGGGCATCCCACTGTTGACAGAGCCGGTAGTAGCGGAGCAGGGTGATCGCGCTGATCGTGTGGTAGAGATAGGCGAACGTCGCCACGGGCAGCACGTATCGAGCGACCTCCAGGCATCGCTTCTCGATGGCCGCGCGATATTTCTTCTCGGTCGTCCGACGATGGGGGAAGAGGCGGCGATATTCGCGCTCGACGATGGGGAAGAGCCTCTCGGCCAAATGGCGGTACGCCGCCATTTGGAATTCGACGGTCTCCAAGTAGAGCGTCAGACTCTCTCCGCTGAGCGGCGGGATGGCGACGTTCCCCGGCGCGACCTCGACGTAGCGCTGACTCACCTGCTCGGAGTTGTAGAAGGGATGCGCGTGCAAGAAGGACC
The DNA here is from genome assembly GCA_002898775.1 of bacterium HR08. GTDB lineage: Bacteria > Acidobacteriota > Blastocatellia > HR10 > HR10 > HR10. The sequence goes on from BEHK01000023.1 coordinate 19,099, forward strand.
AGATGAATTGCCGGGAGACGTTCGCCAGGGAGAACTGAAAATGCGCGTGCTCGATGGTCGTATGATGACCGGCGCGGTAGAGCCTCTCGGCGAGCGCCTCGGCGCCGTCCTTGAGGTCCTCCTCGCGCACGATCCCCCGGCTCGAATAGCACGTCCGCGCAGCCGTGAGGATCGTCTTGAAGGGGTTCACGAACGCCTTCTCCAACTTCACGATGGGCTCTGGCGAGAGGAATCGCTCCATAGGATCTTCCGTTCCCGAATCCGAATAGGCCACTCACGCGAGCAGTATACGGCCTCTCCGCCCCAAGGGCAAGCACGTCATCTGCCCGAGCCGATCTGATGCGGCCTTCGGGCTTTGTCGCCATCCTCTTTGATCACAAGACGACCCGTAGTATACTTGTGTCGAAGGTTCGAGGGCGAATCGGCGATTCCGCCCTGATCCTTCAGAAGAGCTTGAGGCGACGGAGGGGAGGGACGATGAGGAAAACCACGGCAATGCGTTCCACCGGATTCGTCCTCGGCGTGCTCGTAGCTTTCGGAGGATGGGTCAGGGCGAAGGCTCAGTACGTCGTCTCGGCGCGCGCCGGATTGGTCAATCACACGCAAGGCGAGGTCTGGTTGCAGACGTCCTCGGACACGCTCGCTCGAAGGCTCGCCCCACATCACCAATTGGACGATGGAGACGCGGTGCTCACAAAGAGCGGCCGAGCCGAGATCCTCCTGAATCCGGGATCGGTCCTGCGACTCGATCGAAACACGGAGGTTCTCTTCTCTCGCACGGACCTCCCGCTGGTGGACTTCAGGGTCGCCACGGGTACGGTGCTTCTTGAAGCGGCGGATTTGAATCGGGAGATCGTCCTTGGGGGGCAAACGCCTCACGCGAACTTTCGGATCAAAAAGAGCGGGCTTTACCGAATGGATGTGCGCACGGACGCGACGCGCTTTCTCGTCCGAAGTGGAGAGCTGGAACTACTGGCTGAGGGGCGGATTCAGAAGCTGAAGAAGGGTCAACAGGCGACGGTGACCCCTGCTGGCATCGAGGTGGTGAAGCTGCCCAAGCCGGTATCGTTCGACGAGTTCGAGCTGTGGGCGAAAGATCGCGCGGAGGTTTTGGTGGCGGCGAATCGGTCAGTGACGCGCCGTCGAGATTTCGGCTATGGGCTCATGGCGAGCCTGTGGGTGTTCGATCCCCTTCTGGGCGTCTATACCTTTGTGCCGTTCGGATTCGACTTTGTGTCCCCTTGGGGTCGGCGCCTCGTCTATCGGTGCCCGTATCCGACCATGTGGTATTGGGGACCGTACAGGGGAGGTCCCGATCCTGGAGGTTCGCCGGGAGCCATACCGTCACCGACGACGCCCTCTGAACGTTCGCGACCGAGCTTCCGCGTAGGAGGCGGCCGATTGGAACGCGGGGACGTGCTCGCGCCCGGCCCGGCTCTCGGGGGACGAGGTGAAGGGCCAGGCCCACATCGGATGCCGGCGCCTTCGGCCCCGGTCGGAGGGGAGGTGCGATCAGCTCCGGGTCCGGTGAAGGCCCCGCACCATCAATAGCGCGCGATATTCCTGCGCCCGAAGGAGGAGACCGAGGCCGCCACTTACTGTGCGGCCTCATGCGCGCCCACTCGGGCTCACGCCGTCAAACGAACATCGAGGCGACCTGCTCTTCTCATTTTCGCGGTGGCTTCGAGGGACGAATCTCCACGCAGCTCGGGAGGCTCGCCGGATCGTGCTCGAGCAAATGGAGGACGACACGGGCGACGTCCGAGGGCTTCAGCTTCCAGGCCGATTCCGCCGTCGGCTCGCGTCCGCCGAACTCCGTGGCGACACTGCCGGGCATGATGTAGCTCACGCGGATGTTATCGTAGCGCAGGTCCTGCATGATCGCTTCGCTGAACCCATTCAACCCGAACTTCGAGGCATTGTAGGCAGCGCCCCCAGCGAACGCATTCTTTCCCGCGAGCGAGCTGATGTTGATGATGTATCCGCCGCCGCGCTGCCGCATGTAGCCGATGACCTCTCGGCAGCAATAGAAGGCGCCCGTGAGATTGGTCTCAAGGACTTCGTGCCACTCTTCGGGCGTTAACTCGTAGATGCTGCGGAAGACGCCCACACCGGCATTATTGATCAAGATGTCCACGCCGCCGAAGGTCCGAACCGCGTACTGGACCAGCTCGCGCACCTGCGTGAGATCGCGCACATCGCATGGGAGAGCCGCGACGCGTCCCGGCGCCTTCGGCTCCAGTTCGGCGAGCGCGTGCCGCACGGCCTCCGCCCGACGCGAGCAGAAGACGACCGAGGCGCCCGCCTCGAGCAGAGCCTCGACGATCGCGCGACCGATCCCGCGCGTGCCTCCGGTCACGATGGCGACTTTCCCACCGAGCGTCCCCATAGGCTCCTCCGACGAAGATGTCCTCGCTTGAGAATCCGCGCCGTCTGGCGCTCTCGCCGGGAGACCCTTCCGTGAGCGCGTCGGCTGCCGCCCCATCAGAGGTTGAACTGCCGACGCAAGTTATGGACATGCACCTTCGTGATCCCCAGCAATTCGCCCGCCTTCGTGAGATTCCCTCCCGCTTGCCGGAGCGCGTTCTTCAACAGAAACCGCTCCAGCGTCTCTCGCGCCACGTACCAGTTCGGAAGGAAGTTCCCGTCGAAGATGAGCTTATTGTCGGGCGTGAGCCTGATGCGCTCGCTTGTCGCGCGTTGCGAGACGCGCTCGATCTCCCGCTCGATCTGCGGATCGGCCAGCGGACGGAGCAGCTCCTGCGCGCAGGCGATCAGTTCTTGAGCCTTCAGAGGCGAGGTCGCGCAACAGGCTTCGCCGAGATAGAGGCAGGCGAGCCCCTCCAACTTCCGATCGCCGAGGCCTCGAGCGATCTCACGGGCGACCGAGAGTGCCGCCTCCGCCGCCTCGTGATCGCGCCGCCGCGCGGCGGCGCGACCGAGAAGAAGCTGAGCCTCCGCTCGCAAGCGATCATCCCCAAGGGCCTCCGCATGCTCCAGAGCGAGACGGGCTGACTGCTCCGCGTGCGAAACGTCATTCCGCTCAAGGTAGACATCGGCGAGCGCTTTGAGCGTCCGCCCCAATCCGCGCCCATGCCCGATGCGCTGGAGTACGCCGAGGCTCTCCGAGAGCGCTTGCTCGGCCTCGGCGAACCGCTCCAGGCGAACGAGCGCCATAGCGAGGGTGTTGGTGATGTCGGCGAGGTGATCGCCAAGGGCATACCGAGCCAGAATGTATTGCGCCTCTCGCAAGGGCTCGATGGCCTCAGCGCACTGTCCACAGGCCACGAGCACGGCGCCGAGCGCGCCCAAGGCGGAGGCGTAATAGCGGCCGTGCTCTTCATCCAGCAATCTCAACGAGGATTGGAGCGAGGCCCGAGCCTCCTCGACCCGCCCCGTTTGGGCCCGCCATGCGCCCAAGGCGTACTCGATCACGCCGAGCATGAAATCGCCCCGCGCGGTTTCTTCATCGGCCAGGAGCGCCTTCGCCCGTTCCCACAGCGCTTCCGCATCTTCTCCCCTCCCCCGTTTGAGCTTCGCCGCACCGAGATGATAGAGCCCGCGCGCCAGATGGCAGCGCGCCTCCAGCAGTTTGCAGATACAACAGGCCCCGTCCAGCACCTCCTCCGCCGAATCCCACTGCCCCTGTTCCACATATAACTGGCCGAGAACGGTGAGATAGCGCGGGAGCGAGTGCACATTCAATCTCCATGGATTGACCTGCGCGAGGCATTCTCGGGCGCGCTCGAGGCGACAAAAATACAGGTGCACCTCGGCTTCCAGAACGGTCGCAAGCGGATCCTCATCGCCCATGAGATTCGGGAGCATCCGCTCGGCTTCCTCGAATCTCCCCGCATCAATCGAATCCATGAGCTTCGCGATCCACGCCGATCCCTCTCTGGTCGCCCGCATATCCCCCTCCCCCAGTGGGAGTCTCTCTGCACGTCACGCCTGACGCCCTCCCGGCACGACGTCCTCCGACGACCACGTCCCCCGGTTCGCGGCCTCTTTTCGGGTACCGATTTTATCACGACTGCTTGCAAACTCAAGCCGATTTTGGCGCAAGGGGGGTGAGACCACAAGAAGCGAGGGGGGATCACCTCCGCTCGCCGGCTAAAAGGCGCGACGCCGCTCCGGAACGACCTTCAGCAGAAGCCGTTCGCCTCGGCGCGAGATCAAGACCTCCACGTCCTCTCCAGCTTTCAACTCCTGGAGGGCATAGGTGTAGTCGTAGACGTTCCGAATCTCTCGCGATCCGACGCGGAGGATCACGTCGCCGACCTGCAGTCCCGCCTTTTCGGCCGGGCTCCCAGGTCGAATGCCGGCGATCTTCACCCCATCGGTGGATTCGGCGTAGTCGGGGATCGTCCCTATGTACACGCGGAATCCCGAAGCCACAACTTCTCGTCCCTCCTCTCTCACGCGCACGAAGGCCGGACGCGCCGGTTGACGATCCAGCTCTCGCACGAGCGCATAGGCGAGCGAGATGATGCGTTCGGTCCCCTCGGCGACGATCTTCTCCGCGTCATCTGAGGGTTTGTGATAATCCTCGTGAACGCCGGTGAAGAAGTGCAATACGGGGACGCCTCTCAGGTAAAACGACGTGTGATCACTCGGACCGACCCCATCCTCGCGAACCCTCAGGCTCAATCGAATGGCTTCATTCGCTCGTTCGAGCGCGCTGGCCCAGAAGGGAGAAGTTCCGACGCCATAAACGATGACCCCACTCTCCCGCAGTCGCCCGATCATATCGAAGTTGAGCATGGCGATTGTCCGCTCCAGCGGAAGGATGGGATGCTTCACATAATGATGGGAGCCGAGGAGCCCCAACTCTTCGGCCGAGAAGGCGATGAAAAGGATGCTGCGCCGAAGGGACGAGCGAACGGCCGCCAGCGCTTGAGCCAGCTCGAGCAAACCGGCCACGCCCGAAGCATTATCGTCGGCGCCGTTATGCACGGCCCCCACCTGATCGGGAGCTAGCGAGTGCTCCCCACCAAGTCCGAGGTGATCGTAGTGAGCCCCGATGATGATGACCTCGTCTTTGAGGACGGGATCATTCCCCTCGAGCAATCCCACGACATTGGCCGTCTGACGCATCTCCTTTTTCACATCCACATATCCGACGAGGCGAACCCCGGAGAGCGTGAACGCGCGCGGTGTTGGTGTTGAAGCCAGAGCGCGCTCTCGCTCGGCGAGGTCCTCTCCGGCAGCCCGCATGAGCCCAACCGCGGCCGCGCGTCCGAGAAGGAGGACGGGAAGGCCAGCGTCCCCGAACAGATGATCATAACCGAGAGCGGCGAGCCGATCGTCCTCAGCCTTCTCCTCGGCAGCGATGAAGATGATGCCGCGCGCCCCCTTCTCCCGAGCCGTGGCGATCTTTCGCTGAGGCGCCCGATGCGCGTGGAACCGCCCGTGTGGATCGCGATCGTCCGGCCCTCCTTGAAGAACGAGGAGGATCTTCCCGCTGACTTCGATGTTCGCATACTCGTCATATCCCAGTTCGGGGGCCGAGAGGCCATATCCCACGAAGACGACCTCTCCCTCGATAGCCCCGCTACTGGAGAAGGCCAGCGGCACGAAGTCTCGCCCGAAAGCGAAGTCTCGGTCCCCCTCTCTTGTCCTCATCCGAAGCCAGTTCGTCGGTCCCGGTACGACGCGCGCGACAAACGTGAAGCGTTGCTCGAACGTCCCGTCGTCGCCCACGGGTTTCAACCCGTACCTGCGGAACGCCTCGGCGATATACCGAGCCGCCCGGTCAGCGCCTTCGGTCCCCGCTGCTCGCCCCCGCAGGTCATCCGACGCGAGAAATCGGACGTGGGCGCGAATCTCTTCGGCCGTGATGGCGGCCCCTTCACGATCCCGAGGGTCTTCCCCGAAAATCGCGCCACTTCCCAACGAGGCCAAGAAGATCGCCCACAGGACCCACACCACTTGAGATTCTCTCCGCATCAGGCGCATCAGCTTCATCTCGTCCTCCTTCGTTTCGCCGACAGGCGCTCTTTAAGCGTACGGCGAAGATGTTGCGAGGCGCAAGGTTTTCTGCTATCACACCTTGCTATGGGACTCATGCTGCCATCGTCAGTCGGACCGCTGGAAGCGATCCTCGAAGAGGGATCCTCGTCCGATCCGAAGGCCGTCGCCATCTTGTGCCATCCCCATCCGCAATACGGCGGGACGATGCACAACAAGGTCGTCGTGCGCGCGGCGCAGGCCTTTCAAGAAGCGGGCATGGCGACGCTGCGCTTCAACTTTCGCGGCGTCGGGCGCAGCGCGGGGACCTTCGACTTCGGCGAAGGCGAGCAAGAGGATGTCGCCGCCGCGATCGCCTTCATGGCCGAACGGTATCCGGGGGCGCCGATCTGGCTCACCGGATACTCCTTCGGCGCCTGGGTGGGATTGAAGGTCGGCGCGCGCGATGAGCGCGTGACGACGCTGGTGGCCATCGGGGCGGCCGTCGCGCTCGCCGATTTTCGCTTCCTGGAAGAGTGCGCCAAACCGAAGCTCTTCATTCACGGGACCAAGGATGAGTTCGCTCCCGTGGAGCATCTTCAGGCCCTGATGCTGACGCTACCGGAGCCGAAGGACTTGATCCTGATCGAAGGAGCGGACCACTTCTTCACGGGCAAACTGGAGGACCTCAAGAGCGAGCTGCTTCGCTACATCAGGACTCACGTGCTGCCGTGACCTGGCTCCCCCTCGCGCTCGCTCTCCGTTCTCGGGACTCGCAACGCTTCCCGCACGCGGGGGATCGCCAGCAAGCGCCTGAGTTCGCTCGGACTGAGCGACTGCGGGCGATCGCGCACGGCGTCCACGATGCAGAAGAACCCGAAGGGCTCATCCCCTGCGTTAAGCAACTGATGCGGCGTCAGCGGAGCGATGTAGACCGTATCGAGAAAGCCCACGCGCCAACATTGGGAGCCGGCGATGACTGTCCCCTTCCCCCGGACGACGATCACGACGTGCGCGTGCTCGTGTTTCTCCAAGCTGGTGAATCCACCGGGCTCCAGCTCGAAATATCGAAGCTGGAAATCCAGGGGTTCGGCCGACTGCCCGACGAGGACCATACGGAGCGTTGCTGCCCAATCCTCGGATGGCGCCTTATAGGGTTCTGGCTGCACCCCTTCCCACCGATAGTCCCCGCGATGGCGATGGAGTCGAGAGCTTCGCCCGTCTGCGATCGGCGCCCGATCGGAAGCGCCCCACCACTCGCAGTGGACCGGTTCGTCCGCTCGTCCTTCCTCGATCGTCGCCATGTGCTTGCGCCTCGCACGCGTATTCTACGCCTTCGGCTCGCCACTTTCAATCGCGCGCGCTCGGATCCGGCGGCGCCGCAATCCCCCACATGGAGCGCGTGAGGGACGAATCCGGGAGAAAGCGAGTGGGCATGAGGAGCGACGGAACGGTCTCGATGGGGTTCGTTCTTCTCAAGCTGAGTCTGTTGAGCCAGGACTGCTGATTGGCAGATCGCAAAGCGTGGGCTAGAATTAAGCCTTTGGCTTATGGAGCGGAAGCGAAACGGCATGCTGGCGAATGTCCTCGTCCAGCCGGGCCTGCTGGAATTGCGAGAGGTCGAACGACCAACGCCGGGGCCGGGCGAAGTCGTCATCAAAATTCGCGCGGCTCTGACCTGTGGGACGGATCTGAAGGCCTATCTGCGCGGACATCCGAAGATGCCGATGCCGACGCTCTTCGGGCATGAATTCGCCGGTGAAGTGGCGGAAGTCGGCCACGGCGTCCGCCAGTTCCGCGAGGGGGATGCCATCATGGCCGTGCATTCGGCGCCATGCGGATATTGCTACTACTGCCGACGCGGCCAGGACAATCTCTGCGAGCTGACGATGAAGGCGAAAGTCCTCGGCGCTTACGCCGAGTACATTAAGATCCCGGCGCACATCGTGCAGAAGAACATGTTCCCCAAACCGGCGACGCTTCCGTTCAACGAAGCGGCCATCTTGGAACCGCTCTCGTGCGTCGTCCACGGGTTGGAGGGACTGGACCTCGATCCCGAGGATACGGTCCTGATCATCGGGGCGGGGGCGATCGGGTTGATGCATCTGTTGCTGCTGCGCGCGCTGGGGTTGGAGCGCATCCTCGTCGCCGGACGGCGCGCCTTCCGACTACGGGCGGCGCGGGAGCTGGGCGCCGCTCGCGTCATTGACGCCGAGAGCGAAGATGTGCGCCAGGTCGTTCTCGATCTCACGCAGGGGCGTGGCGCCGATACCGTCATCGAATGCACGGGACGTCCGGACGTCTGGCAACAGGCGATCGCCCTCGTTCGCCGCGGAGGAACGGTCGTCCTCTTCGGTGGATGTCCGTCCGGCTCCACGATCGAGCTGGACACGGGGCGCATCCATTACGATCAGATCACGCTGATCAGTCCCTTTCACTACACGCGGCGGGCCGTGCGCAAAGCCTATGAGCTGCTGTGCGAACGGCGGATCGAAGTCGGACGGCTCATCACCGGGGAATATCCCCTCACGCGCCTTCTGGAGGTCTTCACGCTGCTGCAGCAGGGCAATTGCATCAAATACGCGGTGATCCCGTGAGGCCAGCTGAGGCGACAACCGACACCTCCTCCCCCGCTTCTACGATGCGCGTCGCGCGTCTCTATGACGTTGACGACATCCGCGTGGAAGAGATGGACGTCCCCTCGGTGGGCGAACGCGAGATCCTGGTGAAGACCGTCGCGTGTGGCATCTGCACAGGCGATATCGTTCCCTGGTACATTCGGCGGAAGGCGCCCGTGGTCTTCGGGCATGAGCCGGTCGGGGTGGTCGCGCGCGTCGGTCGAGCGGTGCGCGACTTCCAGGTGGGAGATCGAGTCTTCGCCCACCATCACGCGCCGTGCTTTCACTGTCGCTTCTGCCGTCGCGGTCGCTACAGTCTGTGCGCGACCTGGCGGCGCTCGAAGATCGTCCCCGGCGGCCTGGCCGAATATTTCCTCATCCCTGAGGAGAACGTGACGGATACGCTGAAGCTGCCGAATACGCTCTCTTGGGAGGATGGCGTCCTGATCGAGCCGACGGCCTGTGTGGTGAAATCGCTGCGGCGCGCCGAGCTGCATCCAGGAGAGACGGTCGTCGTCATCGGTCTGGGGATCATGGGGCTTCTTCACCTGCGGCTCGCCCGCGCCTGGGGCGCTCGTCGGCTCATCGGCGTGGATCGGCTCGACGCGCGGTGTCGCGTGGCGGAGCACTTCGGCGACGTGCGCGCGGTGAACGCCGCGCAGGAGTCCGTTCCCGAACGCGTGCGCGAGCTGACCGAAGGCGATGGGGCGGATGTCGTCATCGTCGGCCCGGGCTCGCGCGAGGCCATCGCTTTGGGCATCGCCTGCGCCGGTCCGGGCGGTCGCGTGATCCTCTTCGCGCCTACGCCCCCGGAGGAACAGCTCGCGATCGAACCCCATCGGCTTTACATGAACGAGGTCAGCCTCATCCCCAGCTATTCATGTGGTCCACCGGACACGCGCGAAGCCTTGCGATGGATCGAACGAGGAGCGATTCGCGCTCGCGATCTCCCTTTGCACCGCTTCCCCCTGGAGCGGGTGGCGGAAGCTTTCCGGGCGATGGCGAGAGCGGAGATCCTCAAGGCCATCATCTGCTTCGATCCCGCGCTCTTGGCGGAAGCCGAGGCCCATCGGTGAGGCGGATGGGCTCACCGCGTGCTCAGCCTCCGGAAGAACTCCTCCCGCCAGGACGGCTCCTGGCAACATCCGCGCGCGGCGCTGGTCGTCACCCGCCCCGGTCTCCTCGCCCCCCGCATCTCCATGCAGAGCTGGCGCGCCTGCAGCAGGACGATCACCCCATGCGGGCGCGCCGCACGCATGAGGGCTTCGGCGACTTGCTCGGTCAGCCGCTCCTGAAGCTGCGGACGGCGCGCATAATGTTCGAGGAGTCGCCCCACGCTCCCGAGACCGAGCAACGCGCGATCGGGCACGTAGCCGATATGGGCCTTCCCGAAGAAGGGCAGCAGATGATGCGCGCACACGGAGTAAAACGGTACGTTCGCCACCACGATCATCTCCTCCTCGTTCCCCTCTCGCGCGAGCGGCGCGATCTCCGGCTCCTCCTCGCGATCGGCGTCGCCGAAGAAGTCCACATACCACTCGGCCACCCGCTCAGGCGTGTGCCGCAATTCCGGATCGCGCGTCGGATCCAGACGCAGCAGCCGCAAGATCTCCGCGACATGCCGGCGGATCTCCCGAAGCCTCGTCTCCCGCGTCGGCTCCATGACGGGAAGAGGATAGCACACCGCGGGCGAAGACGTGAGCTCGTTTTGGACATCCCACGAGTCGAGGGCTTATGATTAAGAGCGTGAAGCAGCCATCGGATACGAACGGCCTATGGGACACCGTGGCATCGAGATCACAGACGATTTGGACTTGCTCTTGGACGTCCTTCCGCCGGCGATTCGGGAGGCGCTTCTGGAACAGCCGGATGTGAACGAGCTGGTCGAGGTGGTGCTGGACCTCGGGCGACCGCCCGAGGCGCGATTCCTCTCGCGCGCGATCACGCTCGGCGAGGACTTCGTCACGCGCGATGAC